>WTJZ01000032.1 GCA_011524615.1 Akkermansiaceae bacterium
GGTCGGTGACCTTGATCGCTTCTAGCTCTAGGTTGAGCTGGGTGAGGATCTTAGTGGCCGACTCGGGAATGAATGGCGCGAGGTAGTAAGCAACGTGGGCGCAGGATTCCGCTGAGTGACGGAGAGCGGCTGCGATTTGGGCCTCATTACCTTCCTCCTTAGCGAGCATCCATGGTTGTTGTTGTTCGAGGAACTTATTACAGAGCGTCACGTGATCATTGACAGCACCGAGAGCACCCGTGAGGTCATACACGTCCATAGCGGCGATGTATGACTCATTCACCTTAGCAAGAGACTCTCTGAGCTGTACACAGAGATCGTCATCATAGTCTGAGTAGGTGACTTTACCTCCGAGGTTCTTCTTAGTCATATTGAGAGAACGGTTGAGAAGATTACCGAGGTTATTCGCCATCTCGTCATTAAAGATCGCGATGAGTCTCGCACGAGCGTAGTCACTGTCCTTGCCCGTCACAATGTTTCTCATGAGGAAGTAGCGGAGAGCGTCTACCCCGAACTCATCTGCGGGCTCGTTTGGATCGATGATGTTTCCGATACTCTTAGACATCTTCTCACCCTCTACAGTCCAGAATCCGTGTACGAGGAGAGTCGGCATATCCGCCTTCTCAAACCCCATCGCATGGAGCATACACGGCCAGTAGATCGCGTGAGGAGGAATCATAATATCCTTACCGATCACGTGGGTGACATTCTTCCAGAGACTCTTAAAGTCAGGGAGATCACTGCCCTCAGCCTTCTTATATCCAGCGAAGGAGACGTAGTTAATAAGAGCATCGAACCAAACGTAGGTCACGTAGTCAGTATCAAACGGGAACTCGATTCCCCACATGAGACGTTCCTTGGGACGAGAGATACAGAGATCCGTATCTCCAGCACGCTCGACCGCATTGAGCACCTCAGACTTACGGAAGGCTGGGATGATCCCGAGCGCATCCTCTTCTACCGCTTCCTTGAGCCACTCAGCATGGTCAGAGAGCTTGAAGTACCAGTTCTCTTCTTCACGCTCTTCTACCTCCCCCCACTCTGGGCCGAACTCGCCCTCTTCATTACGTTCCTTATCAGTAAGGAACTGCTCTTGTCGGATCGAGTAGAATCCATGTGTCTTCTTCTTGTAGAGTTGTCCTTGATCATGGAGCTCGGTGAGGACTTGTTGGACACAGTGCTTGTGCAGATCATTGGTCGTCTCGGCCCATCCATCATGCGTGAGACCGAGCTTCGTCCAGAGCTTAGCAAACTTCTTACTATTCTTCTTAGCAAAGGTCGCAGGATGGATTCCTTCCTTTTCCGCACTCTGCTGTACCTTTTGACCATATTGATCCACTCCTGTAAGGAAGTAGACTTCCTCCCCCTTGAAGCGCTGATATCGAGCAAGCACATCAGCTAATACCTTCTCATAGGCATGCCCTAAGTGGGGCGCACCATTCGCGTAATCAATTGCGGTCGTAATAAATTGAGACATAATTTCCCGCTTTCTAACCACATCACTTCACACTTTCAAAGCCCTTTGACGAAGAAAATGCGCGGACTCCCCCTCTTGTTCTCCTTGGCCGCCAATCGAGTGCGAGTAAAAAAAGCTCCCCATGGAGCGAAATCCAGTCTACGCCCGCATCATGGCATCACTCTCTCCATGGCAAATCCTCGCCTCTGTTCTCCCCATGTATGGGCTCATCATCCTTGGAGGATGTCTACGTAAGGCAGGAATCCTCCAACGAGAGGCGGATAGCTCGATCATGCGTCTCGTCATTAACTGCCTCTACCCCTGCCTCATCATTGATAAGATCCTCGCCAGTGAAGCGGTCAAGGATGCCTCGCTCGTGGCGTGGACTCTGCCGGTAGGGTTCCTCGTCATCATCCTAGGACTCGCGATCTCTCGACTCGGAGGCCGCCTCTTCCGCCTCCCTGCAGGACCTGATCGCAATACGTTCTCATGTACGACTGGGATTCAGAACTATGGGTTTGCAGCCGTACCGATCGTGATGGCGCTCTTCCCTGAGGATCTATTGGGCGTCCTCTTCGTCCACTCACTAGGAGTCGAGATCGCGCTCTGGACCTTTGGGATCGCCACACTCCAGGGGCGACTCCCTCGTGAATTCAAGAGCCTACTCACGGCTCCCGTGATCGCGGTCGTAGTGGGGTTGGTTCTCGTCTTTACAGGATTAGGCGACTGGCTCACGCAGCAGGAAGCGCTCTCACCTCCACTCACGATTATGAATTGGCTGGGAGGGTGCTCCTTCCCGATAGCATTGATGCTCGTTGGAGCGACGCTCTCTGATGAGCTCCGCGCGAGCATTCCCACTCTCAGAGTAGGAGTAGCCGCGACATCCATTAGACTCCTCATCCTACCGTGCCTCATCATAGGCCTTATCTATCTGATCCCTCTCCCAAGTGATCTCAAAACCATTCTCCTCGTCCAAGCAGCCATGCCGTCCGCGGTCATGCCGATCGTACTCTCTCGCATCTACGGCGGGAATCCTGCCATCGCCGGTCAGGTGGTCATCACCACCCAAGTCATCGGCATCCTCACCATCCCCCTCTGGATCAGCCTCGGCCTACAACTCATCGGCTCTGGCTCCTAGAGCACCGCTTCTCTATGTAAGCAGTTATGCTGCACTCCTATACGGTGCAATTCGTCAGGGAGTACCATCATAGAATAACACTCCCTACACAGCATCTCTAACTCGCCCGCATGAACGAGTGTTTGCTGCTTCTGATAACTTCTGAGAAGGATTACTGCGGCTTCTTCAGCGTTAGAGTCGCAAGAGCTGCGAGGAGAGACATCACCGCTGCAGAGATGAAGGTACTCTTGAGATCCATGGAGGAGTTCAGCGCAGGCCCAACGAAAGCCGCAACACCATACGCAAGATAGAGGACTCCATAGTTCATCCCAAGATTCTTGGTGCCATAGAAGTCTGCCGCCACGGTCGGGAAGACCGCGAGGAAGCCACCGAAGCCAAAACCGATCAAGGACGCGGTCAGGTAAAACATGACCATATTCATCGGACCAAAGGCCAACAGCAGAAGCACGACGGTAGTCACCGCATACATCGAAAAGAGCGCAGTCTTGCGCCCAGCCTTATCAGAAATAAAGCCCCAGAATAAGCGGCCAGACGCATTTGCAATCGCAATGCTCACGATAATGTTAGCTGCATTCGCAGGAGTAAGCTTAGCGTACTCTACTCCGATATCCTTAGCGATCCCGATAACCATCAGGCCAGCAGTACAGCCCACCAAGAACATAAACCAAAGGGTATAGAACTGCTTAGTCCCTAACATCTCCTTCAGCCCGAAGTCACGGCTAGAACCAGCAGATTCCGCAGGAGGGGTCCACCCCTCTGGGACATACCCCGCAGGTGGCAGGCGTAAGAACTGGGCTCCTACGAGAATGAAGACGAGGTAAATAATACCAAGATAGAGAAAGACCTGTGACACATCACAACTCCCGAGTAAGCTGACAATCACGGGCTTAAACAGCATTCCTCCTAGCCCCATCCCAACAATCGCGATCCCAGCAATGGTACCACGTTTGTCTGGATACCACTTGAGACAGGTCGCTAACGGAGTCACATAAGCCGTTCCGATCCCGGCTCCACCAATCACTCCGTAGAGAACATAGAGATGCCATAACTCTGAGGCAAAGCTCGTCAGAATCGTTCCTAATCCGATCAAAAGCGCGCCCGCTGTTGCGACCTTACGCGGCCCGACGATATCTTGCACCCGACCAGCAACCATCGCAGAGAGAGCAAACATCCCGATCGTGATCGAAAAGGTAAGAACAATCGCCTCCCTAGTCCACCCAAACTTCTCGATTAACGGCTGGTTAAATAAGCTCCAGGCATACACGGCGCCTAGACAAAGCTGAATCATCACCGCCCCGATTACGACGGTCCATCTATTCTTACCACTGCTCGCTGTCATAGGGTATTAATCCCCCTCATGTCCTTCTGAGTCAAGCAGACTCGTATAGCTCTGAAAAATTCGTACATATCCGCCCCTCGCTGTAGCAAGTTATCACTCTCGCCCCCAACTTGTAGCTCCCTCTTTTCTAATGTAGAAAATCCCTCACTTTCTTCTCCCAATTTGACCGAACGGGGTTAAGTTCACCTCACTATTGCTATGGCACGTCATTACCAGCTCAATCAATCAGCCCCTGCTGGCAAGTTCTCACTCGATTATCAAGCAGAGCTTAACGAGGAACAATTTGCCGCCGTGACCTCTAAGCCAGGCCCTGCACTAGTGATCGCAGGTGCTGGATCGGGCAAGACGAGGACTCTCACTTACCGTGTCGCCTTCCTCATCGAGAAGGGAATCGAACCGAAGAACATCCTTCTCCTCACCTTTACCAATAAGGCCTCTAAGGAAATGCTCGAGCGAGTACGAGAACTCGTCCCTGTCGACATCTCAGACCTCTGGGGCGGCACCTTCCACTCTGTCTGTAACCGGATCCTCCGCCGCCATGCCGAGGAGCTAGGCTTTACCTCCTCCTTTAGCATCCTCGACCGTGACGACCAAAAGAGCCTCATCAACTCTGTCATCGCCGAGTGTGACATCGATACGAAAGAAAAACGATTCCCTAAGGCGGATGTCCTACTCACGATCTATTCCCTCACCCACAATACAGGAGCCTCGACCTCTGACATTGTACGCGAGAGCTACCCCTACTTCGAGGATTGGCTCAGTGATATCGAGCGCGTAGGTGCGCGCTACACTGAGAAAAAGCGCGAGGTCAACTCGATGGACTTCGACGACTTACTGATCTTGACCGCAGAGCTGCTGAAGCAGAACATCGATCTCCGTCAGCGCTATCAAAAGAAGTTCCAACACATCTTAGTGGATGAGTTCCAGGATACGAACCACGTACAGAGTGGGCTCATCGACATGCTCATCGGGCCTAAGCAGAGCATCATGGTCGTGGGAGATGATGCCCAGTCGATCTACTCATGGCGCGGTGCAGATATGGAGAACATCCTCAGCTTTCCGACCCGATACCCACAGACAAAGGTGTTTCGCATCGAGTCAAACTACCGAAGCGTTCCTGAGATCCTCGAACTCTCTAATACCGCCATCAAGGCGAACTCCAAGCAGTTTGAAAAAAATCTACGTGCTCACCGCGAGGGTGGTAGCGCCCTCCCTGCCCTCGTAGCACTCGATGATCCTGCCACGCAGGCCAACTTCGTCGCACAGCGCATCCTAGAACTACGAGACGAAGGGGTAGAACTAGAGGAAATGGCCATCCTCTATCGTGCACACCACCAGTCGCTAGAGATCCAGATGGAACTGACGACCAGAGGGATCCCGTTCCAGATCACTAGTGGGCTTCGCTTCTTCGAGCAGGCACATATCAAAGACGTCTCCGCCTTCCTCCGCTTCGTCGTGAACCGCAAGGATGAAGTCAGCTTCAAGCGCATGGTGATGCTCCTCCCTGGCGTCGGCCCCGCTGCCGCCGACAAACTCTGGAAGGGATGGATCGCCACGGGATGGCATGAGAAGGAAAACCCACCTCAGAAGTTCTCAGAACTATTAATGGGGCTCAAGGCTCCCAAAAAGGCTCAAGCGACATGGGAACAACTCTGCTACACTCTGGATGAGATGATCCAAAATGGGGAGTATGCCCGCCCCTCTAGCATGGTCTACTCCGCTCTAGAGGGAGTCTATGATGAGTACCTCCGCTCCAGCTTTGATAACTACGAGCAGCGCAAGCAGGATATCCAACAACTCATGGACTACGGCGAAGGGTTCGACGATATCCTAGAGTTCCTCGCCCAACTCTCTCTCATGGGGACCGTAGACGGCGAACCCTCAGGTAAGAAGGAACAGCCTGACGATGAATCCGTCGTACTCAGCTCCATCCACCAGGCCAAAGGGCTAGAGTGGAAGGTCGTCTTCGTCATCTGGCTCACGGACGGCATGTTCCCTAATGGCCGCATTCTCGAGTCTGACGACCAAGATGCACTGGAGGAAGAACGAAGACTCTTCTACGTCTCGATCACCAGAGCAAAAGACGAGCTCTACCTCACTTACCCGATGATCAACCCCAAGAGCTATCGTGGCGATCTCATTCAGTCCCCTTCTCGCTTCCTGGAGGACTTCCCTCGTGAGATGGTAGAGGAATGGAATGTCTCTGCTACCCCAACCTGGGGTAATGATGACGACTTCCCCTTCTAGTCTCTGGCAAGTGCGCCTCACTGCACAAACAGGCGCCACTGCCCTAACACGCCTCAGTCAACTCATATTCCCGAAAAAAGTCTCATTACTTGGTTTCAAAAAATTAGTAACTGAATCCTTTTCAAATAGGCATATATGATTATGTTCCGTGTAAATGGCTAAGAGAGTAGTAATTATCGGAGGAGGCTTCGCAGGCTTATCTTGCGCGAGGAAACTGGCAAATAACCCGAACTTCAAGGTGACGGTTCTGGATAAGCAGAATCACCACTTGTTCCAGCCTCTCCTGTATCAACTCGCCTCCGCTACCCTGGCAGCTACTGACATCTCCCGCTCACTGCGAGGCATCCTGAGCAAGGCCAAAAATGTATCCGTCTTCCTCGACCATGTTCAGGACATCGATCTCAAGAGCCAAACCGTCATCGGCGCAGATCATAGCTATGAATATGATTACCTCGTCATTGCATCAGGAACACGTACTTCTTGGTTTGGTAATGACCAATGGGAGAAGCATACCATCGGTCTCAAGAACCTCCATGATGCCTACCGCATCCGTCAGCGCGTACTCGGTAATCTAGAGCGAGCAGAGATCATTAATGATCAGGAGGAACAAGCGCGACTCATGACGATCGTGATCGTCGGTGGTGGCCCTACGGGTGTAGAGCTCGCCGGTTCCTTTGAAGATCTCGTCCAACATGCCTTGAGAGCTGACTTCCGCTGTATTGACCCAGCTAATCTCAGAACCGTACTGGTGCAATCGGGAGACCGAATTCTCAAAGGGTTCCCAGCGGAACACTCAGAATACGCCAAAGAACGCCTCACCGATCTCGGTGTAGAAGTAATGCTCAACGACCGTGTGGTAGACGTACAGGAAGGCAAAGTATTCCTCAAGTCTGGTCAAGAAATCGAGGCTAAGACCATCATCTGGGCAGCTGGAGTACAAGCCAGCCGTGTCACACAATGCCTAGAGGTCGAAAAGGATCGAGCCGGACGTCTGGTCGTCTCTCCTGACCTCTCCCTCCCAGAATACGATAATGTCTTCGTCGCTGGGGATGTGGCTAACTGTGTAGATGTCAATGAAGTCAATGTACCAGGGCTCGCTCCAGCTGCAGTACAAATGGGCGAACACATCGCCAAGAACCTCAAACAAGAGCAAAAATACGAAAACACCGTTTACGACAAGGATAAGATCTCTCTCCGTAAGCCATTCATGTATTGGGACAAGGGCATCATGGCTATCGTAGGGCGTCAGATCGCAGTGGTATCAGGCGGCAACCTCAAGCTTAAGGGAACATTTGCATGGTTAGCATGGCTCATCATCCACATCCTTTTCCTCATCGGCTTCCGTAACAAGCTGAGTGTGCTTCTCTCATGGGCTTTTGCATACATCCAACGCAAGCCTGGTAGCCGAGTCTTCGCCCTCAGAGAGACGGATCCATACTTCACAAAGGCCTCTACTAATAGTAACCCAGCGGAACAGGGTTAATCCCCTCTCCTCCTCACTATTATCAGCGAACGCATAGAGATGTCTCTATGCGATTCTTATTTTAGCTAGAGGGACACTACATCATCTAGCCCGCGCATACCTTCACCCAGAAGGTGTTCCCTCAAGAGATCACAACACCTCATCACACAGACTGCACCTTACTCCCCCAATAGGGAAAGTAGCTACGCCTTCTTTGGGCGAACGTAAAAGATAAAGATAAGAGCGACAGGTACTAATGGTGCTAGTAACCACCACTTACGGGAATACCCCTTATCCTCAACTGCTAGACAGAACCCCATCAAATAGAGCGGCACTGAAATATAGAGAGGAGCCCAGAAGAGGTGGTATATCCACTCAGGATTCCCTCCAGGGAAAAAGCTGATGCTAGACAATAAGAGCAAGTTCACCGCAACAAAGATCCAAATCCATACAGAAAATGACAGCATGTCTCGACCAAGAAACTCATGCTCGCGGTAACATTCTGTATGATCTCTCTCTTCCATTGAACTGATGCTTTATAAACGATCACCCTCATTGTCAAGGACTCCACCATGAGCAACTCTCGAATTATCAATGAATTCGATCGCCTCTACTCATGAGTGCACACACGCCCCCGAGGAACACCATTCTCGACCTCAAAAAATATTAACGAAAAATCTATCAAAAAGCATCAAACCCATCCAGTATCACGCTACTCTAGCAGGCTTTTGAGATTTTCTGGTGTTAGCCTTAAGGTGTCTGAATCAGCTAATAAAGCATCGGCGAGATCGCCTTTCTTTTGCTGAAGCGTATGAATTTTTTCTTCGACCGTATCTTGACAAATGAGCTTGTGAACGAAGACAGGCTTCTTTTGACCGATACGATACGCTCGGTCAGTCGCTTGACGCTCCACTGCAGGGTTCCACCATGGGTCATAATGGATTACCGTATCAGCCTCCGTGAGAGTTAACCCTGTCCCCCCAGCCTTCAGAGAGATGAGAAAGATAGGCGCTTGGCCGGCTTGGAACTGCTCAACGAGCCCTCCTCGATCCTTGGACGCTCCTGTGAGAGTGAGATGACGATGCCCTCTTTTAGTGAGCTCTTGCGAAATCAGATCGAGCATACTAGTGAATTGCGAGAATAGTAAAATCTTGCGCCCCTCGATAATCAAGGTCTCAATCAACTCGAGAGCAAAGGTTAACTTAGCAGACTCCTCCTGTAACTTTGAGTCCTCCAATAAGGCTGGATGGCAACATATCTGTCTCAGCTTGAGTAAAGCTGACAGGAAGAACATCTGTGAGGCATCCAGACCGCGCACCGCGATCGCCTGTCGCACCTTCTTATCCATTGTTGCCCTGATGGTCTCATAGAGATCTTTCTGCTTTGTAGTCAGCTCAATCCTATGGATTAATTCCGTCTTAGGAGGCAGTTCTTTGGCCACTTCATCTTTCGTACGCCTTAAGATCAAGGACTCGACACGCTGCTTCAGAGCATCTCGTTTCCCTTCATCCCCATGGTTTTCGATAGGAGTTCGGTAATTCGTATTAAAGCTCTCCTTACTCCCAAGCAGGCCTGGCATAAGAAACCTCATAAGAGACCAAAACTCTCCTAAATTATTCTCAACTGGAGTACCAGAAAGGCACACCCGATGATTCGTACGTAACTCGAGAGCCGCTTGTGTCGACTTAGCAGTAGGGTTCTTGATATACTGAGCCTCATCCAGCAAAGCCAGATGGAAGCTATAATTCTTTAACCTCTCAATGTCACGATGCAGGAGAGCATATGAGGTCAGAACAATGTCACTATGCGGAATACTTGGGAAGTAACGATGGCGCCCAGGCCCCTGGATCACCAGGCACTTCAAGTGCGGGGCGAACTTTCGTGCCTCTCTTTGCCAGTTTGTCACGACAGACGTTGGTGCGATCACGAGTGCTGGTGCATCCGCAGCCTTCGCCCTGCCAGACTCGATTTCCAGCATAATATGAGCGAGTGACTGCATCGTCTTACCTAACCCCATATCATCTGCCAAGATCCCATTTAGCCCAAGCTCTCGCAGGTTTTGCATCCACTTCAATCCAGTAAGCTGGTAATCTCTCAAGCTCGCCTGTAGCTGCTGTGGTTGCGTCACTTCCTCGTCTTGATCAAAGCTCTTTAATTTAGCCCGGAACTGCTCTAAATCCATTTGATCATCACCACCAATGTCAATCTCCTCGGATAACTGAACCGCGTCCAGTGCATGTAGCTTGGATTGCGCCGGGAACTTGGGGTCAATAAATTTTGCTAAGTGTTGTAGAATATCGCGCACCCTGCCGATCGGCAACTCTAGAGCGGTTCCATCATCCATCACCGCGTATTGCGTCCCGCTGTTAGGACGGTCTAGTGTCTCCATCATGAAGTTATCCTTCAATAGATGAGCCAGAATCGGGAGCAGATCTAACTTCTTCCCCCTCAGTTGAAATCCAACAGAAAGGGTAAACCACCCACCTTGAGGCTCTGAGAGAGACAACTCCCATTCCTCAGGATCACAATGTGTAACCTCATAACCAAAGTCATTTGACACCGTCACACCCCATCCATGCTTCTCTAATAACGGAATCCCAGCATTGCGAACATCCATCCAGCATGAACTAGGCTCTGTACGAGTAGGGTCAGGAAAGAAACACCCATAGGTGTCCTCCAACCAATGAGGCTTCTTAGTCCGAATACGAGCTAACCAAGCATGCTCACTCGCTACGACCATTAACCCACAACGCGACAAGTGAGACAGAGCATCCTTCTCCAACGCTCTAAAACGCTCAATGATTAACGGAACTCCTGTCTTAGTCACCACTCGAGATTCCCCCTCATCAATGTCAGCCAGCAGAGGGAAGGTAAAGTCCCCATAGATCTGACTCGTATACGTTACCCTGGCGTACGCAATAGCAGGTCGCTCCAACTTAAGATCCCATGAGGGACGCTTCTGCTTTAAGTACGTTTCTACCACCTCTGGCAATCTCTCGCACCGCTCCAATGAGAGAGAAAAGTTCGGAGATGTACGTAGACGTTCTTCCTCACCTAGGATAACCGGCGCCTCTTCTACCTCATTGACCCGCCCCCCATTCTTAAGTGAACCAAATTGCTCTAACTTATCTGTAATGTGCGCTTGTGAAGCTCTATGCAGTACCGCGGCAGCATGAGAACAATAAAAGCGATCCTCGCAGTTACACTCCGCTTCTAGCGTCCACTCATCACCATCTATCCAAACCGTAACCTCAGGCTGATACACACTAACCTTATCAGTCCAACTCCCCACAATTACGACTCCACCATCCGGCATCTCTTCCCACTCGATGTCATCAATCTTTGACTTCTGCCTCATTCCCAACTGCAGCGCGTCTCCATCAAAACGGTTTTGCCACTGCTGAGATTGTAAATATTGAGATACGGTCATCATCTCTGCCAACCAAACATACAAAAACTCAATTGAACACCATTTAATGCAGTTTTTTTAAAAGCACTGATTCCTACCTTTTCATCCCTCGAGAGAGTCACTCATGCCAACGATTACCAAGAAGCTTTTTAAAAAAACAATCAGCAATGTTCTTGAGATGTCCCACTCTAACGCCATGGAAATCGGTGCGAAAAATTTATAAAAAAACTTAAAATTTACTGTTAAGGTTTTGGCGTTTTATGCCCTTGACCGCAAAAAAATCACCTCTAATTGCGACTTCTTCTAGACAGAATAGCCAAAAATAAGGTATCTTGCGGCGTGCCTGTCCAAGATGTTAAACGAACCAACTACTCTTTAATAGCTCGTGCTATTGATCTCGATGACACGGAAGCATGGAAAAAACTTTATGCCTACTACGATCAGTTCATCAAACTAATTTTAGAAAAGCTAGCCCTATCCGATCAGGACACACAACAAGTATCCAAGGCCATCTTAGCCAACCTCATGGTCGCACTACCACAATACAATCAATCCAGAGGCGCCTACAGAGCTTGGTTCATCTCTACTATTCGCAGTATGGCTCGTACGCATATTCGTCAATCTCACCCCATGCTCATGGCGAGCAAATCATACATTGATGCGCCTGCTTCAGCTAATTCATACGACTACTCTCTCGACACGATGATCCATAAGGAATGGGAAGCATACATTATGGCTAACGCCATGAAACGCGTCGAAAAGTCATTCTCTCCCACCCCGATTCAAGTACTACAATTGAGTCTCACAGGTCACAGTGTCGCGCAAATCGCTGCAAAACTAGACCTGAGTGAAACATCTATTGTCTCACTCCAAGAACGAGTCAAAAAGTCACTTCTACAAGCGATCAAGAAATTGACTCAAGATCTAGAACGGGAGTAACCCCGCAATCGCTCTGAGTATTGAGGGTAACACCTACCCTGAAACACTCAATGAGCCGAGCCAAAATCCAGCCCCGCGTTCCTGAGAACAGCGTGTGAGTGCATCGCTGCTGGCTGAGAATTACAGTATTCTAAGAGGAAGCCCTTTGACTGAACTCTATAGTAATGTGGCACACTGAGCTCCACTTGCCCCACATAAGCTACATCCCAGTCAGGCTGATCATCCAGAATCAAAGAACTGAAACTGTCCGGAAATATCGACAGATAGCTCGAAACCAACCGATCAACAGCCTCACACTGGAGATCACTCAAATCCGTCACTCCCCCCTCTAATACTTCGACTTGGGTCTGCGCCTTAGTGAGAATATCACCTGGAATCTCACTAAGTGGAGCCACATTTTTTGCCAACAAAGTCAGTAACTGCTGAGCATGATCATCGTGTTCTCCCAAGACAGCGTAACCATTACGTGTCCCATTTTGCACCTTCTTTGGATTAGCCCCGAAAAAAGCAGGGGTACAACTTACTAAGCACCCGTTCCGGATCGTATAGTTCAACGAAAGGTGATGACCTTCCACTCTCCAAGCCCAATCAGATGTCAATGAAGGCGTCCCAAATATAGTAAGGTAATATAGGCCAGAATGACGATGAAAGCGCCCTTTCCCATGCTCAATACGATGCACTTCATCTTCCATACTCATAATGCCTAACGCTGTTCTCAATCCTGAATTGGACAGCCCTGTCGACATCATACCAATCGCCATTAAGCGCTGTTCTGAGGACATGTCATTAAAGCATAAGCCTTTGCGTTCATGCAACTCCACTGGGAAGTAATGCCAATTCGTACGATCAGCATCATCAAATGCAACACAAGCCTGCTCCCTATTCCCCAGGCAACCTATAAATGCCTGCGCAGCCTTAACCATATTTTGCTCCACCACGGAGGCGAACCCACTAATACAACTTGTAACTAAGAGTAATAAGACAAGATTTCTCATGCTGTAGAATGTAGACAACTACAACTGAAACTCAAGGACATGTGGTCTATCACTATCATCCTGTCATTTTAAACATTGTGTTCCACTTCTTAAAATCCCAGAACCTGAGTATATGCATCTAGACTTAGCCGAACTCACCCCGCAAGACAGATATAAGGTCTTAACCTCTCTTGTCGTCCCCCGCCCTATTGCATGGGTAAGCACTATAAGCAAAGAAGGCATGACCAATATCGCGCCCTTCTCGTTCTTTAGCATTATGGGCAGTAAGCCTCCCATCCTGACCTTTGCCCCAGGCAATAAGACCCCAGACACCCCGAAAGATACGGCTCAAAACATTATGGACACCAAGGAGTTCGTCGTAAACCTCGTCGACTCACATACCGCCCCACAAATGGTAGAATCAGCCAAACCTCACACCGTCTCAGAAATAGATCTTTGCGAACTAACCCCTGTTGCTAGCCTCGCCATTAAGCCTCCTCGGATCAAGGAGTCTCCTGTAAGTATGGAGTGCAAACTACACGACATCCTCCATATAGGCCAAAACCGCATGGTCATCGGCGAGATCCTACACCTTCATGTGAGAGACCAACTCATCGACCCAGAATCATATCATCTCACAGGCAATGACTACACTCCGATCGGACGCATGGCATCACCAAACTTCTATTGTAATACTCAGGACCAATTCCAACTGGGCTAGATCACCACAATATGAATGCCGCAACTCGCGTTCCAGAGGGCGGCTCTATTCTAGATCCTCATCATCGCTCCAACTATTAGGAGCGAATAACCTCCCGTTTATTCAACAACGCACACACCACCTAAAAAATCCTGCAATGGTTACACAGAGAACCCTTGTAGCCAAAACGAAAAAAGGAGACACAAGGTGTCTCCAGTTTTCAGCAAATTGTTTTAGACTGAGCTTATGCTACGTTAGCCTTAGCTGTTTTGAAAGTCTTTGACTTGAGGTTGATAGCTTTATTTTTGTGGATGTAGTTACGCTTTGCTGCGCGGTCTACCGCAGAAGCGAACTTTGAGAATACTAGGCGGAATGATGCTTCATCGCTAGCGTCAGCTGCAAGAACTTCTTTACGGAGTGACTTGATACGAGCTGAAAGAACACGGTTACGAGCTGTTCTTTTTTCATTCTGACGGTTACGCTTTGCTGCTGATTGGATGTTAGCCATAGTAATCTAAATTTGGGTTGTGCAACATACCGTTTAATTAAGGAATGTCAAGCATCTCTTGAAATAAGTTGAAATTTTTGTCGCATAACTCTTTAGCCATCATATCGTATGGGTATGACAATCGCAGAGAAAACACAACAATTACTAGAGGAGCTCTCCTTCTTCCAAGACTGGCAAGAACGCTATGAATACGTAATCTCCATGGGCAAAAAGCTCTCCCACATGGACGACGCTCTCAAGACCCCTGAGCGGACGATAAAAGGATGTCAGTCCCAAGTTTGGCTCGAGTCGAAGTGCGAGGATGGCATCATGAACTACACCGCCGACTCTGACTCACTCATCACAAAAGGGATGATCGCTCTATTCGTAAGAGTACTAGACGGACATACTCCTGATGAGGTACTCACCGCAGATATGTCCTTCATCCAAGAAACAGGGCTCAAAGAGCATTTAGCTCCTACCCGTGCCAATGCTCTGAACTTAATGGCTACAGAAATGAAAAAACACGCTCTAGAAGCAAACAAATAGTATTCGGCACCTCTCGACCACACCTAAGCAACGATCCCCGTGCAAGAACTCTTCCAAAAGGCACTCGATAAGAGAGCTCATCTACTCACTAATGAAACCGATTCCCTACGCCTCTTTGATGGCAGTGGCGATGGACTCAGTGACATCTACCTCGATCAACTAGGCGAGTACTGGCTCTTATCTACCAGAGATGGACTCGTTTCTGAGGACCTTATAGAGGCTCTGAACTCATTTGGCCGCACTGTATATTGGAAGAAACTAGACCAACATGAGAAGGAATCCCCTTCTCTGCTTTGTGGCACTCAGGCACCTCCCAGCTTTATAGGTCGAGAGAACGGCCTAAACTTTGAACTCTCTTATGAGTCAGGATACTCACAAGGCATCTTTCTGGATCAACGCCAAAACCGTAAAGCAGTCGCTCAACGCGTCACAAATGGTCAGCGCGTTCTGAACACATTTTCCTACACCGGTGCATTCTCCGTATCTGCTGCATCCGCAGGGGCAACGACTACAACTCTAGACCTCTCTCAGCCCTACCTCGATTGGGCCAAGCGAAACATGGAGCACAATTCACTCGCCCCTGAAGAC
>WTJZ01000280.1 GCA_011524615.1 Akkermansiaceae bacterium
GTTTACTGATCAAGTAATGCTCCTCTCTGAGCCGTTACAAGAACCCACTGGAGTCATTAATGGGAGATACACGGAGGAAGACTATAGAGACCTTCTGACGGTTGATCATCTAGAGGCTTCAGGTAATTGGGTTTTCTACACGGGCTTAAGTGCTTCGAGCTCTCCGGGAATGAGCCCTGTAGTGATTAGTCCGATACTGGGAGAGTACCGTATTGTCGCCTATCTTAATGGTGCAGTGTCTCCTCTCCCTGTGGCTGAAGCCCAGGCTCTCATTGAATCACATACAGGTGAGAAGGTAGAGGTCCCCTTTATCAGGCCATAGTCAACTGGTGAGCACTCATTTCAGTTACCTTGGCTGTCATTAGTGTGATGATGGATGCCTCTCTGGGGGGCCGTAGGGGATGAGAGGGGCTAGAGGAACTTTGCTGCTAGCTCTAGATCGGTTGGGTAAGTGATCTTAGGGTTATAGCATGGGGAGGGGACTAGGGTGGTGGCTTGGCCGATGAGCTGTAGAGCGGAGACCTCGTCGGTAACCAGTTGGTCTAGGCGGGCGACTTCGGTATAGGCTTCTTTGACTCGGTCAGTCGCAAAGGTCTGCGGGGTCTCCATGAACCAGAGGTTCTCACGGGAGACAGATTCGGTGACGTGGAGGTGCTCGTTTGCGCGTTTGATCGTCTCGGTGGCAGGGCGTGCGAGTGTGGCGGCTCCCGTCTCGAGCGCCTGATGGTAACAGGCTAAGATAGCCTCTGAAGTCACAAGTGGACGTGCGCCGTCATGAATCGCGACACAGCGTGAATCAGGGGAGAGTCGGTCTAGACCTGCCTGAACCGAGTGATGTCTCTCAGCGCCGCCATCGACTCTGATGAGACGAGAATCAGAAGGGAGTCCGAGCTGTGCATAGCGCTCGGCAGGGCATACGAGGACGATCTCCGATACCTCAGGGGTATCTAGGAATCGCTGAACGGTATGGGTGAGAACGGGTTGGCCTGCGAGCGGGGCGAGGAGCTTGTCAAAGCCCATACGGCGGCTCGAGCCTGCGGCGACGATGATGACGGAGAGCATAATGGATTACATGACGCCCTTACGAGAAGGCGATTTGACAGCATTGAGGAGGAGGAGTGCGGCTTCGGACAGGTCTTGAGACTCAGCCTCGGCGATGGCTTCACTACGGTTGAGACCTGACTTGAACAGGAGAGAGTAGAGAGACTTGATCTCCTTGCGTTGGGCAGGGTCAAAGCCTGCGCGCTTGAGCCCAACATTATTCAGTCCGACGAGCTGGTTGATCGCATAGGACATGCAATACGGAGGGAGGTCTTGTGAGATCGAGCTGTTGCCTTGGCACATGGCGTAGTCGCCAATATTGATGAATTGGTGTACGCCAGCACCACCTCCGAGGAAGACACGGTCTCCCACGGTGACATGCCCACCGAGCATCACATTGTTAGCGAGGATGGTATAATCTCCCACAGCAGTATCGTGTGCGAGGTGAGAGCCTGCCATGAGCATCGAGTGGCTCCCAAGGCGGGTCACTCCTCCATCTGCAGCGCCACGATGAATGGTTACATTCTCTCGGATTGTGTTATGATCTCCGATGATTACCTGACTCTTAATGTCTGTGGTGAAGGAAAGGTCTTGTGGGTAATCTCCAATCACCGCGTGCGAATGGATCGTGTTATTCTCTCCGATCGTGACTCGTCCCCAGAGGTGCACCCCTGCACGTAGAACGGTTTGAGCCCCTATCTCGATCTCGCCATCGAGCACACAAAATGGTCCAATCGTCACAGAAGGAGCTAGTTTAACATCGCTACCAATCTGTGCTGTAGGGTGTATCGTCGCCATAGCCTGTATGGAAGAGACTCCAGAGATAAGATGCAAGAAAGAAACACGCATCCTGTAGAGGGGGAAGCGAACATGAACAGACCTGGCTTCCTAAAATGCGGAGCAAGGTGAAGTCGTAAAAGCAAAACGGAGGAGCGTAGATGCTCCTCCGTTTGTTACACTAGCTCTCGGCGAGCACTTTTTCTGTGCGAGCGTCGAGGATGGTGAACTTCTCGCGATTCGCATTTGGGTCTCCTCGGAAGATGAGGCGGCCATTGTGGGAACGCTCTAGCTCCATGAGGAGTTGGGAATCCTCCTGCTTGAAACGGTTGAGGACATCCTTGTTCGTTACCACGATGAGGTCTCCGACTTCATCACGTTGACGAGCAATGATGGTGCTGATCTGGCGCTGAATATCGATAGACATCGACATGGCGGTCTTCACACGACCACGGCCTTGACAGTACTCACATGGCTCATAGAGCACCTCGCGCAGAGATTCGTTGAGGCGTTGGCGTGTCATTTCCATGAGTCCGATAGAAGAGATTTGGAGCACTTGCGTCTTCGCCTTATCCTTCTTCAACTCCTCCTTCATAGCACGGTAGACTGCGTTCTGATCCTTACGGTGACGCATGTCGATGAAGTCGACTACGACGAGTCCACCGATGTTTCTGAGACGGAGTTGACGTGCTACTTCACGAGCGGCCTCGATATTCGTCTCGACAATCATCTTCTCGACGTCCTTAGAACCACGGTTACGGCCAGTGTTTACATCGACTGCGATGAGAGCCTCAGTCTCGTCGATGACAAGGTAACCACCACATGGCAGCCAAACCTGACGTCGAAAGGCCTCATCAATTTGCTTCTGCACACCAACCTTCTCGAAGACATCACGCTTAGATGGGAAAAAGTGGATACGTTGCTTAGAACGCTTAGAAACTTTTCCTGCGATATCCTTGATGTAATCGGTGGTCTCTTGGTCATCACAGATGATCTTGTCGATCTCATCTGTGAGCAGGTCACGAGCAGTCTTTTCTACGAGGCTAGGCTCTTGATAGACTTGCACAGGGGCCTTGTTCTCATCGCGGATGGCGATGACGTCATCCCAGTGCTCCAGTAACATAGCGAGGTCACGCACGAAGTGGCGCTTACGACGGCCTTGGGCTACGGTTCTCATGATGATGCCCATGCCCTCTGGGACATTGAGTTCAGTCATGATCTTTCTGAGGCGTGCACGCTCTTTCGGATCCTCGATCTTACGTGAGATACCAAACTGGTCTACATGAGGAGTCAGTACGAGGTAGCGCCCTGGAAGGGAGATGTTGGTCGTTACTCGAGGACCCTTGTTACCAATGGCTCCCTTTGACACCTGGATCATGATGTCAGACCCTACAGGGTAGAGGCTTGGGATATCCTTAGCGGTGATCTTCTTCTTGTTCTTCTTAGGGCGGTCGTTACGTTTGACCTCCTCCATGTGATTGTTGTTGAGGGCTTCTGGAATAGCATCCCAGAAGTGGAGGAAGGCATTCTTCTCCATTCCAATGTCTACAAACATGGCTTTCAGTCCAGGTTCAATATTGTTGACGCGTCCTTTGAAGATGCTGCCTACAATATTCTCCTCGCCTTCACGCTCGATGTTGTACTCTACGAGGTTTCCCTCTTCGATGAGTGCGACTCGTCGTTCAAGCTTCTCTGCGTTTACCACGATTGTGTTACCCTCCATTGGATTTACAGGGCCGAGTCCCAGGACTCGTTTTATCGTCTTGATCATAATTAATTATCTTATTCGTTTAAAGTGGGTTCTTCGAAGAGGGGCTCCAGAATGAGTTCTTCGATTTCATTGATATTACCTGCGTAGTTCTCCAGAGGTTCGGGCTCTGGAATCTCTTCCGCAAAAAGTGCTCTAAAGGTTTCTCTAACGATTGGTCCTGCGACTTTACCTCCAGATCGTCCCCCAATTACCACAGCACAAACTGCGTATTTAGGTGAGTCATATGGAGCAAATGCCGTGGTCCAGGCATTGTTAGATTTTTTACCAAATTCATAGGTTTGAGCGGTGCCAGTCTTGCCTGCTACCTCGATGGTGTCGCTGAACTTAGCACGGCCTGCGGTGCCTCCTTGTTCGTTGGCGGCGCGCCACATTCCTTTTTTGATCGTTTGGATCGATCCATAGCTGACCCCTTCATTCTTGAGGTCCAGCTTGATCTGCGGGATGTCTTCCACGACTTCCCCATTTGTCGGGTGTGTCACGGACTTAATGATGCGTGGACGCATGTAGATTCCATTATTGGCAATAGCGGCAGTGGCACACGCCATTTGCAGGGTCGAGCAACTACTCTGTGCTTGTCCGATAGAGAGTTGAGCGAGAGTTGCAGGCGTAAAGGCCTCGCCAGGATTCGTATAACGCTTCCAGTTCAGACTTCCAGGAACCAGTCCCGATTCCTCACCGGTTACAGAAATACCTGTCTTCTTACCAAACCCGAGCAGGCCAAACATGTCGACGACTTGCTTACCACCGAGATTGTTGGCCAAGCTCATGAAGTACGGGTTACAGGAGCGTTGGATTGCTGAGGTCATATTCAGAGTGCCATGTCCTACCGTCTTCCAGCAGTGAATCTTATGTCCGTCTCGGCCGTATTGGTTATACCCGACACAGTTGTTCTGGAACCCGAGGGCATTTGCCTGAGCAGCAGCGAGTGCGACTGGGAGCTTGAAGACTGAGCCTGGTTGGTGTTGCTGGATCGCATTATTCAGGAACGGAGCAGCGCGATTATCCTTGTAGTAATTATACTTGTCCTGCGTGATGACAGGGATGTAATCATTAGGGTTCATGCTAGGCACCGTTGCCATCGCCACGATTTCACCTGTTTCTATATCGATTACGGTCGCTCCACCACGCCCCACATTACGTAATAACTTTTCTAGGTAACATTGGATCCGGCTATCGAGAGTGAGTTGTACCTCTGCTCCTGTGATCGCAGGGGTGCTTAGGTCATTCAACACGCCACGATAGATTCCTTTTGGGCCGCGCTCGATAGTGGTTTTTCCTGGAGCTCCCTTGAGGTACTCGTTCATGGTGTACTCAATACCTGAGTCGCCGTAGTGGTCCCCTTTATAGTGACTGTAGAGATTCTTTTCGTATTCTGGGATTTCTCCTTTCTTCCATGGCTTGGTATATCCTAGGAGGTGTCCTGCTAATGATTCATATGGGTAGATACGTTTAGGACGTACAGAGACCTCAGCACCTGGCAGGCTCTGAATATTCTCCGATAAGAGGCAGAATTGATCAAAGTTGAGGTTAGATGAGTAGTTAAACCCGATCAAACCCTTGTGTGTAGAGTAATGGATTCGTAGAGCTCTATCACTGACCTTTTTGTCTAACCCAAACTTTTCTAATTGGGGGAGAATGGTCGCTCTCGCAATGGCGGCGATGTCCGTCTCGCGCTTCACAGTGGCCATGCCTTCCTCTCTGCGTCCTACCCGTTCACTCTGAGGAGTGCTCTCCCAGTTTTGTTGGTAGATTCGCTTAACCTCCTCGAGATTGATATCGAGCTCGTAGTTGAGCTGGTTAGAGGCTAGAATACGTCCATCTCGGTCCACGATGTTTCCTCGTACCGCAGGAATACGAACGGTCTCTTGCTTCACGCCTGGAACATCTAATTTCCACTTATCCTGCTCTTCTACCTGAATGCGGTTTAGTCTTAATATGAGGAAAATCGACCCAGCCCCCATGAGAACAAGGAGGATCAGGAGTCTAATCTTAAATACATCGATCTTCATACTAGAGCTTATTACTGAGGAGTGAGTCCAGACCACCTGCTATACTCTGGTCACCGTTTTGGAACGGCTTCCATAGGAGGTAGAGAATGAGATATACGAGAGGTGAGATCAGGCTAGTAAAGAAGGCCGTGTTGCCAATTTGCAGGAAGAACTTGCCATCCAGAGGGAGTGAACCTCGTACGTAGAGGATCAGAAAGTTATCAAGGAGAATGAACAGAAGGAGCGCGATGAACGTATTGATGTAATTCACCAACAGTCCTCTAAATGGGAGGAAGGCTTGGATAAACTTGATATAGAACCCGACGATACCAAAGAGGAAGATACTGTATCCGAAGCGTAGGTTGTCAACGGGCTTGATCTCGTCATCAGGGATATTTAACTCAAACGCAGTTAAGATCTGTTCCGAGTCCCACATCAGGCCTGCGATCAATGCGAAGCAAAGAGTGGTGGTGTATCGCTGTACATGACAGATACAGAAGAAGAAGAGGGGGATCACCAAGATGTGAGCCTTACAGAACGATGTGAGCTCTGGCGTCCATTGCTGGATTCCCGCAGAGAGGATCAAGAGAGCCAAGCAAACAAATATGTAGCGAATCATTGATTACTGATCATTGACGATCGCAAAGACGACTTCTGACTCGTCCAAGTTAAAGCTAGGCTTAACTAATGCCTCTGCGTAGAGCGCCCCGGTCTCGATAGACACGATGGTTCCAATGAGAATGTTATCGGGAAACACTCCACCTTTGCCCGAGGTGTATACCTTGGTGCCTTGGGGGACGGAAATATCATTGGTCAAGTATTTCAGTCTGAGAAGTGATTCCTCGCCGTACTTACCACGCTGGCCTGAGATGATGCCATGCTCTGGTGTGCCATCTACCTTAGCGGAGATGAGGCAAGATTCGTCTGTCAGGAGTAGTACGGTAGAGAGGTCATTAAATACTCTATCTACCTTGCCTACTAGTCCTTGTTCAGAAATTACTGGGATCTGGGGCGCGAGTCGATTGTCTCCGCCCTTATCAATAGTGATCGTCTCCCACCATGTGGCAGGGGAGCGACGGACGACTTTAGCAGAGGTGAGCATGAACTTGGAGCGAGTCTTGATATCAAGAGCACTTCTCAGTCGCGCGTTCTCTGCCTCGATCTGTTTATATCGAGCCTCAGTTGCTTGGAGAGGGCCAAATTCGGATTCGATCGCAACCAGACGCTTCTCTAACTGTTGTGAAGTCTGCACCTCACTGAAGAAGAGTTTAGTCTTTTGATCGAAGGCTGAACCGGCCTTGATGAAAGGGGAGATGAGCTTGTAATACGTCACCTGAAAGCCTCTTACCGTACGTTCACTAGAACTCACTACCCATGTAGAAATGAGTAGGAACACAAGTGAGGCAATGAGGTGCAGAGGCTTCATGCAGAGTCGCTCAATGTTATCTCAATCCAGTAGCGGTTGAGGCTACTTTCTTGAGGAAGGAAAGCTCTGAAAGTGATTTGCCGGTACCTTCTGCAACAGCACTGAGTGGATCCTCGGCGATGTGAACAGGGAGCCCGGTCTCGTTCTTGAGTAGTCTATCGAGCCCGCGGAGGAGGGCACCACCACCTGCGAGGATAATTCCTCGGTCGACGAGGTCAGCAGCAAGTTCTGGCGGGCAGCGCTCTAGGGTCGTCTTAACAGCGTCTACGATTACTGTTAACGGAGTGGCGAGAGCCTCGCGAATCTCTTCTGATGATATGATGACGGTCTTAGGTAAGCCAGATACGAGGTCACGACCTTTTACTTCCATTTCGCTCACTTTACCAATGTCATAGGCTGATCCGAGACGAATCTTGATCTCTTCCGCTGTGCGCTCACCAATCATGAGGTTATAGTTCTTGCGAAGGCCTTGTACGATAGCTTCGTCAAGTTCATCACCTGCGACACGAACACTCTGAGCGAATACGATACCAGAGAGTGAGATGAGAGCTACCTCTGTCGTACCACCACCGATATCTACGATCATGTTACCAGAAGCGTCCTGGATAGGAAGGCCAACACCTACAGCCGCTGCCATTGGTTCCTCGATGAGGTAGACCTCACGAGCTCCCGCTTGCTTAGCGGCCTCGTCTACTGCACGTCGTTCTACTTCAGTGATGCCTGATGGGATAGCGATCACCACTCTTGGGTTAGAACGTTTGGAGTTAGTGACTTTTTTGATGAAATACTTGAGCATCTCTTCCGTGATCTCGAAGTCTGCGATTACTCCGTCACGCATAGGGCGGATAGCAACAATATTGCCAGGTGTACGACCAAGCATGCGCTTAGCATCATCACCGACCGCGAGCACCTCATTTGTGCCAGCCTTAACCGCTACTACGGATGGTTCACGTAGTACGATTCCGTGGTCTTTGATGTATACTAGAGTATTCGCAGTACCTAGGTCGATACCAATGTCATGAGAGTAGAGGCCAAAGAATTTGGCTAGATCTGTTAAGAACTGCATTTTAAGAGGGGAAATTGTTTAGTTTTCTTAAGTAGAACGTATAATCTAACTACCCCCCACATGGTCAAGACAATTAGTGTCTTGTCAAAAATTCTTTCACCGCTCTCTTGTAGGCTGCCGCACCTGTGCCAGATTTATCATGCTCAAAGATGGTCAATCCATGACTAGGTGATTCACTGATTCTAATGGTTCTCGGGATGATTGCGGAGTACACTTCTTCTGGGAAGAAGTTTTTGACCTCTTCTACTACGCTCTTGGATAAGTTCGTGCGATTATCGTACATCGTCATCAGGATACCACCAATGACTAGGTCAGGGTTTGACCCTGATTGCGAGATTTGTTGAATGATCTGGACGATTTTTGCAAGCCCTTCAAGGCCGAACCACTCGCATTGGAGCGGGATGAGGACGTCATCAGCCGCTGTTAGGGCAGAGGTCATGAGGATCCCTAAGCTAGGTGGTGTGTCGATGAGACAAAAGTCGTATTGCCCACTTTCTTTGATAGGAGCTAATGCATTCCGTAGAGACATGATCTGATCATCACGCCCCGCTAACTCGATCTCGACACCAGCCAAATCCATCTCAGCAGGGACAATGTCGAGTTGTGGTATACGAGTGGGGACGACTAACTCTGCAAGAGAGAGTTTAGAGATGAGCGCTTGATAAGAACTCTCGTGCTCATCGGTGTTTAGACCGATGCCACTTGACGCATTTGCCTGCGGATCAAAGTCGACTAAAAGCACCTTTTTACCCGCATTCGCTAACCCTGCAGCCATATTAATGGCTGTCGTTGTTTTACCAACTCCTCCTTTTTGGTTTGCAATTGCGGTGACGTGCATAGTTCTTAGATCGACAGTAATTAGTTTCTTAGTTCAAGAAAAAGTGAATTACGTGTTCAATAACACAACACTTTTGAATAGGAAGCAAAATCTCATGACAACGCAAAGATGATTACCGATTTTACAGACAAGCACATTAAGGCGATAGCGGGATGGGACGCATGGAAGAAGGGAAGGGACCTTAATCGTACTTTTGAGAACCTTAAGATATCTTCGAACTCTGTCTCTGGAGTGCTGAAGTATGGGCGTAAGAAAATTCAGACCACCGTAAAGCTGGTCGAGGGAGAGTTGGTCCCTTTTTGTACATGTGATTACTATCGCGAGACGCATGGTTTCTGTGAGCACGCGGTGGCACTTCTCTTGCAAGCGCGAGAAGCCAAGGCAATCAACAATAAGCAGGTGTCAGAGACTCCCACTAAGAGCCCTCAAGATACATGGACATATCGACTCGATATTAAGATGCCTCTCGCTCAGGCTGTGCAGAAGAAGGCAGTTCCAGCGGTATTATCCATGAGTAAAGGAGGGGATATGTCTCCGAATGGACTCAGCCTCCTGTCTGCTCTAGGAGTCCAAACGGTAGAGGGAGATCAGTTGCTTAGCCTTCCTCTAGAGTCTGTCGTGCAGTTACTAAAGGCGCATGCGCAGCATCGCTTTATTTATATCCAAGGGCAGGAGCTTGACTCGGGACTCTACACGCTGAGGTTCCCGATAGAGATGATCCGTAGAGATGGAGAGATACTCTCCCTCCAGGCTGATGGAGTATCTGGATGGCAACTAGCATGGGTGACACCTCAGTTAGCGATCTTTTGCCATGGTGAGACAGGAGCATATACTATTCGAGAGATTTCTATCGCGGGAGATATCATTGTCTCGTTGTTGGCTGGAGAGACTGCACAGGTCTCTGTTGCGGATTATCTCCTACACGCGGATACTTTGGGTACTTGGTTTAATTTACAGGCGGTCGATGAGTTGATCCATGGTCTGATCGAGCCACAGGAGCCTCAGTTCAAGCTCGACATTAAGGGGACAGCCAAAGCCTTTGATGCGACCCTAGTGGTTTCTTATAACGGGCAGGAAAGCGCTCCCTCTAAGAGAGAGTTTGACTACCTCGGGTATGATGCGGCCCGAGACACCTTCAGGGTGACAGATAAGGTTGCTGAGCAACGCGCTATGCAGTATCTGTACGAGGCAGAATGCTCGCAGAGAGCAGGGGGGAGAGAATTCCACCTCCAGGGGGAGGAGCTCATATTGGAGTTTATTGCGTACACCTTACCCCAGATCAGGAAGCAAGGGTGGGAGGTGTTGATGCTGGGGAGCATTAAGGCTCTGAGCAATAATGTTGTTAGTCTTGAGCTGAGATTAGAGATCGACCCTGTTCGTGATGGAGATGAGTTCCTCAGCTTTCAATACACCTTCCAAACGGATGCAGGAAAGGGGATGAAAGCTGCAGAAGTTCAGAGACTCATGCAGACGGGCAAGCAGAGCTTCAAGCTCAAGAATGGGAAAATAGCCTTGCTCTCTAAGAAGCAGTATCAGCTCATCTCGGAGACGATCATGGACTGTGCCGCTCGCCAAACTGCAGGCAAATATCTCGTCCCAATCGGTGATCTCGATTATCTGCTCAATACGGGCATCGAAACAAAAGGGGAATCACCTCAGATCACGATGCGATCGGATGAGTTGCGCCCAGTCTCCTTTGCTGACTCTCTTAGGAGTTATCAGCAAGAGGGCTTACAATGGCTTTATGCGACCTTGATACGTCATCATTCTGCTCTTCTGGCCGATGATATGGGGCTCGGTAAGACGGTGCAGACGATCGCACTTATCGAGGCGCTTTCTCAACGTAATAAGGGCCCAATACTCATTATTTGTCCTGCATCATTGATCTCTAACTGGGCTGCAGAACTGGCACACTGGCTTCCAGACCAATCATTCTCTGTAATCAGAGGCGCTGAATCTCCGTCCGCTGGACTTAATATCACCAGTTATCAAAAATATCTGAGTGACGCTCGTGTTCATCAGGAGATAGATTACAGCCTTATCGTACTGGATGAAGCCAGCTACATTAAGAACCCGGATGCAAAGATTTCTAAGGCCTTAGCGCGTCAAAGTGCTACCTATAAGCTGGCACTCACAGGTACGCCTTTAGAAAACAGCGCTCACGATATCTGGTCTATTTTCCAATTCTTATCACCACAATACCTTGGCAAGAAGAGTCACTTTACTGACCGCTTTGTGAAGCCGATGAAGCAAGAGGGCTATTCCGCCCAACTAGCGATGAAACGTCTTAGAGCAAAGCTCAAGAACCGTATGCTTCGCCGAACCAAGTCAGCTGTCTTGACAGAATTACCGCCGAAAACGTATCGCGTGGAATACTGTACGCCATCTCCGGCACAAACTGAACAGGCTACACAGATCAAAGCCGAGTATGCGGAACTCATGAGCTCCCAAGACAAGGTGAACCAAATGGAAATGCTAACTGTCATTCTGCGTCTCCGTCAGATCGCTAATGATCCAGCATTGCTCGGTAATGCAGACAGCGTTTCATCTAAGACTAAGCGCCTGATTTCCATTATCGACCAAGCCAAGACCGCCGGAAAAAAAGTGCTCGTGTTTAGTCAATTCGCACAAATGCTACACATCTTACAGGCGCAGTTAGAAGACGCCGGCCATACATGCAGCATCCTCACTGGAGCAACCAAAGACCGTGATAGTGAGATCGCGTCCTTTAAGCATGATCATGGCGTCTTCCTTATCAGTTTAAAGGCTGGTGGCTACGGGTTAAACCTGACTGAGGCCAGTATCGTTGTTCACTATGATCCATGGTGGAATCCCGCTGTTGAGGGCCAAGCAACAGACCGTGCTTATCGTATGGGGCAATCTGAACCCGTTACAGTTTACAAGCTTGCTACGGCAGGATCGATCGATGAAGAAATCCTCAAGTTGCAAAAGTCTAAGGAGTCACTCAATCAATTGTCTGTCGATGAACACCGTCCAGACTTTGCGGGAGTCTCTAGAGAAGAATTAGAACGACTGATAAGCTAATCTAGCTATAAATGCTCCTCATAAAGGAGTGTTTTATAACTTCTGACAATATATGTAATGCGTATTTTAAACGGGTGAAAAAATGTGATACCACATTCTATAGAGAATCAAAATGAATGTAGTATCACAGCACGGTAGCTCTAAAAACTTATCGCGTACGCTTAGATAAAAGGCCTGCGGTACCTAGGAGTAACAAAAGCATTGAACTAGGTTCAGGAACCGTAGTGCCTGGATTGTTATCAGTACCTACACCTGGAGCTGTTGACGAAGTGGTCGCAAATACAATCAAGTTTAAGTGTGCTTCTGATACGCCTCCGGTAATATTGAGTTCTTGAGAAGTGCCGTCCGCCACAAATTCACCGATTACATACTGACCGTCTGAAGACAGAGTGGCCGAATTGCCATTACCATCATCAAAGATCATGGTTCTGTTATCGTAGGCATCATGACGTTGATCGGAGTAAAAGAACTGAATGTAATACGTCTCACCGACTTCTAGGCCAGATGAGAGAATGTCTGCGAAGTTATAATCAAAACTATTCAGTGCTGAATCATAATCGGTGGATGTAAAAAGCCCTGATGATGTAGTAATGTCCCCTCCTGTACCTGAGACGTCAGAAATCGGATCTGGTCCCGTCAGATTATACCCATCCAAGTCAAAAATAGTGACTGTATTAATGGATGAGTCTTCTCCAGCATCGATGATTTCTGTCGTATCTCCTGTGATTTCTTGCACTGCAGACCATGTAATGGTCGCGGAATAAGACTGTAGAATGAGAGACGAAAATATTAGGATAGTAGTTTTCATAGGAGAATTATTTTATTTTGAATAATCATAAAAAGTCAACAATTATTCAATAAAACACCTGAAGGTAAGCTTATTTATCCGTGCAATAAATATATTGCACTAATAAGTGTCTCGTCTGCTAAGCTAATCACGGATCGCCTGCTTTAGCATCTTAAGATACTGAGCACGGGGCACTTCGTAACCTCCAAAGGTTTTGAGATGGTCATTGAGCCATTGAGTATCGAGTAGTTCATAATCGTTTGCTCGTAGATGTTCGACGAGATGAACCATAGCAATCTTACTAGCATTAGACTTACGGGAGAACATGGATTCTCCGAAGAAGACGCGACCATAACTGACTCCATAGAGCCCCCCCTGGAGTCCCTCATCATCCCAACATTCTACAGAGTGAGCAAAGCCTAGTTCATGAAGATTACAATAAGACTCGATGATGCCCTCATCGATCCAGGTCTCATCACGTTCTGCACATCCTCGCATGACCCCTTCGAAGTCGCGATCAAAGTACACCTCAAAGGGCTTCTTGCGCATCGCTTTGCGCAAGCCATGATTGATTCGGAAATGGTCATCGATAGGAATGAGTCCACGGTTCTCCGGGCTAAACCATAAGATCTCCCCCTCATCTGCCATTGGGAATACTCCTTGCGTATAGGCGGATAGGAGCACATCAGCATCGATTGCCTTAGTCTGAGACATATTGAGCATTAGAACTGATTGTTTTGGATGAGGGATTGCCCTGTCTGACAATCGTCCTTAATCTGTTGCTTGAGTGCATCGAGGTTCTCGAACTTCTTCTCAGGACGGATATATGCGAGTAATTCCACCTCTACGGATTCCTCATAGATCTCCTGATCAAAGTCGAAGTAATGCACCTCAAAGGTCTGGGCTAACCCATCATCTACTGACGGGCGGACACCGAGGTTTGCCATTCCATAGACAGGCTCGCCATGGAGATGTGATCGTACGAGGTATACTCCATATGGTGGTAGTAGCTCATTCTGCGTATCTATATTAGCGGTCGGAAAGCCGATGGTGCGACCGAGTTGCTTGCCTCTAATGACTTGCCCAAAGACTGAGTACGGACGACCTAGCATCACATTAGCTGCCTCTAGGCTACCATCACGAACCGCTTGGCGGATACGGGTGCTGCTGATTCGTTCTCCCTCGTGCATGATTGGTGCCGTAGCTGAGAGTAGGATCTTACTCTGTTGGCAATACTCCTTGAGATACGAGAGACTCCCCTCCCTTCCTCTGCCGAACTTCCAGTCCTCTCCGATAGAAATGTGCGTAACATGGCCAGAAGACGTAAGATCATCGAGGAAGCCCTTTGCCGAATACTTGGCGAACTCTTGGTCAAACGGAATGACGAGCATAAAGTCTACGCCGAGCGCCGCGAGTAGTTCACGCTTATGATCGATGTTCGCTAGGATTCTCTGGGGAGCACGGTCAGGGGCGAGCACCTGAATCGGAAACGGGTCAAAGGTAAGGACGCCGGAGAGATGTCCTTGCTCCTTCGCTTCCCTAACGGCACGAAGAATTACCTCACGATGGCCAATGTGCACTCCATCGAACACCCCCATGGCGAGATGTAGCTTGGTCGGGAGATCGGCAATAGAAGCGAGCGTGTGTGTAACGATCATACAGGATTAGATGAGGGTATCTAGACCAGACTTTAGGAGTGTAAGTGCTGCCGCAACCTCATCTTCGGTAACGTTCAGTGGAGGTAGGAGTCGGATGACATCACCACCTGCTGGTGGAACGAGCATCCCCTGCTCTGCTAAGACATTACACATATGGATAGATGGTAGTAGTCCCTCAGGGATCTTCGTGCTTTCATTGAGAGCAATTCCGATCAAGAGCCCTGCTCCTCTTACTTCCTTAACCATAGGATGATTCCAGCCATTGACCGTTTCATAGATCTGCTGTTCGCGTGCCTGCACATTACTACAAAGGTCCTGATCGATCACTTCGCTAATGACCGCATGAGAGACCGCACTGGCGAGCGGATTACCGCCATAAGTAGAGCCATGTGAACCAGCCCCTAGTACAGATGAGATACTATCACTATTAGCACCTGCCATCTTGCGATCTGAGAGCCAGAATCCACCAATTGGGAATCCCCCGCCCATGCCTTTAGCCCATGAGATCGCGTCTGGTTCGATTGTTTCATGGAAGGCGCGCCAGCCCATCAGGTGACCTGTTCTGCCGAAGCCACACTGGACCTCATCAAAGAGAAGGAGTAGGTCATGCTCTTCGCATAGAGCCTTGATGCCATCGAGGAATTCCTTTGTCGCAGGATGAATCCCGCCCTCCCCTTGGATGGGCTCGAGCATGATGGCCACGGTACGATCTCCGATGGCGTTTTTGAGAGCCTCTAGGTCATTGTAAGGGAGGTGACGGAACCCGCGGAGTAGCGGTTGGAACTGATGCTGGACCTTATCCTGTCCGGTAGCAGCAAGTGATCCAAGGGTACGGCCATGGAATGACTGATTAAAGG
>WTJZ01000128.1 GCA_011524615.1 Akkermansiaceae bacterium
ATACCTTGACATGGTAGAGGTCACTGGTTCAAATCCAGTATTGCGCACCATCTTTTAACTAAGATAAATAAAGGCTTCACAGTGATGTGAAGCCTTATTTTTTACCCTTATGTTACTGTATCAATGAACGTACGTATCTTCATCTTGCCTATTGTTGTGACTTTGATCGCTTTACTAAGTCTTTTTATTTATTTGAGAGTTGATCCAGATTCAGTGAAATTAGCGGAAAATGATGAAGAAGTATTTAGCCTGTATATGGAGGAGCTTGAACAACTTACAGGAGTTTCTTATGGAAAGGCGAAGGGGTGGAATTTAAGGATATTACAGTTTATAGGAGCGCCTCCAAAGATTGTGTCCTTCTATGCTGCCTATAATCCAGAGGACATGATTGAAGGCTCCGTACGGTTCCATACATTAGCCCATGTTCTGGAGGAGAATTTTAGGCTATTCCCTGGAGTGGCCCTTCGTAAGAAAGGTTACATTGTCTTTGCGACTACGTTATGCGGAGATGCTTATTGTTTTGATCTTGAGGATTTAGATGAAAACGGTTGGCCAAGAGTAGTGCTGCATAGTGTTGATACGGATTATCGTGAATATTCCCGAGCGGAAATAGAGACTGTCGCGAAACCTATTGCGGAGAATTTAAGCCATTTTTTGAAATTGTTGCTTACTGATCGTGTCGATCAAGAGTGCCTCTACTTTCCTTAACGGAGGCTCAGAGTGTTTTTGTTGTCGTTTTTGGTAGAGCAGGAGTGGGGGCTAGCGAGGAGGGGGCGTGTCGCGTCATGATGATTCTGACTTTTTTGAGTTGCGGGATGGTGTGATCTGCTGAGACTAGAGGGGTGAGTTTTATTGATAAAGTCCTCAAGCATCTTGATAACCTGAGTAGTGACCAGGTGGAGGTCGTGGTTGACCGATTGGTCAAAGAGAAGGGGTTACTACAACAGGTACTAGAGGCTCTACAAGAAGGGGTGATCTTATTTGATCAACTCGGCTACACGCTCTTTATCAATCAAGCCGCCGAGCGGATGTTCGGTCTGAGAGATCAGACGTATATTGGGAAATCATTAGGAGAGTTATTACCTGGGTTAGACTGGGCCAGCTTTGTGCCAGAGGATGAGAGTGTGGTCTCCCAAGACCTAGAGGTCTCTTACCCAGAGAAGCGGTTGCTCAATATCTATTCTGCCCCGATCAAAGATCCCTTGCAGAAAGAAGAGCGAATGAGGGATGACGATGCCGCTGGTCGAGTATTACTGATAAGAGATGTGACCTCTCAGGTAGAGGAGACGGAGCAGTCATTAGAGAGTGAGCGCTTTAATGCCCTTACCCTTTTAGCAGCGGGGGTAGCTCATGAGATCGGCAATCCGCTGAATTCACTAGGAATACAGTTACAGCTACTCAACCGTAAGCTGTCGAAACTCGATGAGGCAGAGGGGTTACAAAAGCATATCCATAAGGCACAGGCTGAGATCGAGCGTCTCGATTATATCCTGAAGGACTTCTTACACGCGATCCGTCCGACTAAGCCTGAGCGGATCCAGATGTGTATGAATGATCTGATCCGACTTACAGTGGAGGGAATGGAGGAAGAGTTAGCCAGTCGTCAGACTCAGGTGTGGCTCGAGTTCTCCGATGAAATGCCAGAACTCTCTCTCGATAAGGGACAAATGAGACAAGCGCTCTATAATGTGATCCGAAATGCAAGCCAAGCGATGAGTGCTAGTGGGGGGGAGATCAGGATCTCTACCTCTGTCACTGAGTTCGAGGTCTGTGTGCGGGTCGAGGATAAGGGGAAGGGGATCTCGCCAGAGGAGATGGGGCGTATTTACGAACCCTTTAGATCGAGCAAAAAGGAGGATGGAACGGGGTTAGGTATGTTGATCGTCCGTAGGATCATCCGAGAGCATGGCGGGGAGATCAAGATCGAGAGTGAGATCGATGAGGGGACCTCCGTGTGCTTTTACTTCCCGCGTCATGACCGTAGAATCAAGCTACTGGGACAGGCGGATGATTTGATCGAGGCGTAGTGTGAAGATAGTGGGGGGATTTTGCTTGTTCACGGGGCTGGAATGCGTAGTGAATAGTCTGCATTATGGCTCAGATCAAAACACTCAACGGATTTCGTGACTTTGCACCAGAGGATTGTGCGATTCGTAACTATATATTTGCGACGTGGCGCGAGGTTGCGCGTCGCTTTGGATTTGTGGAGTACGAGGTGCCAGTGGTAGAGAGCTCGGAGCTCTACCTGAAGAAGTCTGGGGGAGAAATCGCAGGTCAGCTCTTCCGTTTTGAGGACCAGGGGGGGCGTGATATTTCGATCCGTCCAGAAATTACTCCTTCATTAGCACGTCTAGTCGCGGCGCGTCAGCGTGAGTTCCAGAAGCCGATGAAATGGTTCCAGATGGGGCAATGCTTTCGATACGAGCGTCCGCAGAAGGGACGTCTACGCGAATTTTACCAATATAATGTCGACCTCATTGGCGAGGAGTCTCTCGAGGCTGATATTGAGTTGATCTCATTGTCTATTGAGGTACTACGCACCCTTGGTTTTGAGGCGGGGGACTTCGTAGTACGCCTTTCCCACCGTGGAGCATGGCAGGCATTCTGTGAGGCCAAGGGCTTAACAGAGACGGCTACTGACTTCATGAGCGTCATTGACAAGTGGGACAAGCTGACGCCTGAGAAGTTAGACGAGCAACTCGCTCCTTTCTCGCTGTCTTATGATGAGGTAAAGTCCTTTATCGATGCCGGTGCAGAGAGCACGGAGGAGATTAAGACAATCATTGCTGGTCTCGAAGCACGAGGCTTAGGTGACTTCGTCAAGGTTGACTTAGCGATTGTAAGAGGTCTCGCGTATTACACGGGTACTGTGTTCGAGCTCTTCGACCTCCAGCACAATATGCGCGCAGTCGCAGGGGGAGGGCGTTATGATGACCTGATTAGTACCCTCTCAGACGGAGCGTCTGATTTGCCAGTGATTGGCTTCGGCATGGGAGATGTCGTGCTCAGAAACTTGATCGAAGCAACCCCTAAGGCTCTCGATAAGATGCAGGCTACGCTCGCGGCGGATGCCACCTGTGATGTCTACCTCGTCATCGCGGACGATGAGAAGAGAGCGGAGGCCGGTGCGGTAGCGACTCAGCTTCGTCAGGCTGGAGTCAAGACAGACTATTCCCTCAGCTCGATGAAGTTCGGCAAGCAATTCCAACGTGCAGAACAGCTCGGTGCGCAATATGCAATCGTGATCGGTAGTGAATTCCCTGAGCTGAAGATCAAGAATCTCGCGGAACGCTCGGAGGAAACTACCAATTTCACTGAGGACTTTGCTGCTCTCGTTCTTGATAAGCTCGCTTAGGTTGCTTCTTCCCCCTGTTGAGATCCAGGGGGACATCACACGGGAGGAATGAATTCGTATAATTTTGTCGTGCTAAGCGTGCAGAGGCTTGGCATGGTGCGGACATGTTACTCATTATTGCACTCCTCTCCGTCTTAGCAACGGCACTCTTCGCTTACTCTGCGAATCAGAAGGGATATCCAGTCTTAAAGATCGCGATCTACCCTATGCTCCTAGGCTTTATCGCGATTGCATTAGGTGCCACGGTCATTCTGATAGGGCAACGCTTCATGAGCAATGAGCAGATGCAAGGTCTCTTCTCGGTAGTCGTGCAGTTCATGTCAACCTCACTTTACCTCACGGTGCTCTATCGATTCTGGTCTCAGGTCAAATCTCTCCCGCATAGGAAGTAAATCAGCCTTAACCGTTCAGATGAAGCTCCTAACTTCATTAATATTAGCCTTAGGGCTTCTGTTGATGCCTGCTCAGGGATGGCTTCATATGGAGTCTCTTGACTTTGAAGCTCTCAGGGAATCAGCTAATTTAGTGGCTGTTGTGAAGGTGGATCGCATTGAAGAGACTGGTAAGACAAAGTACTACAAGGATCATGTTAAGTTAAGAGAGCAAGTATTGCACCTTATGATCCTGTCGGCCCTGAAAGGGGAGGCGGAATGTGTATCGTGTCGGATATACCGTGAACCTACAGGAGAAGAATTGATCGCAGACGGAATACCAGAAGATCAGCTCAGAAGGTTTATGTTGAAATTAGGTGTCGACGAGGTCTTACATTTTTATCCTGCTCAAATATCGGAGGGCGACATCTTACTAGTCTATCTCAAGCGAGACGGGGAGCATTATCAACCTGTAACAGGAGACTTCACTAGCCGATCTCTCCTAAGAGTACTGCCCTCCGATAGAGCAAATCTGTATAAGCAGAGTGAGCGGTGACTTTTTTCTGTTCATTGTTTAGTTTTGGTCTTATTGTCCGTTCATTGTCTAAAATTAAGTACATCATTATACCAGCGCTTTTGATTGTAACCATTGGGATTATAAGAATTAGCACTTGGAAGAGTATTCTAGGAGGTCTGTCCCTCTGAAGTGTTCTTTACCTCCTGCAGAATATTGTTAAGTATAGCAACAGGTTTAAACGTTCTTTCTTCTGGCTTTAGGTACAATAGACTCTCTCCTAATAGCTTTGAGCAATGTTCCTGGCCACACAAACAGCCACAAGATAGCAACTATGATAGGGAAAAGTATAATCAATAGAAAATGACGCCAAAAACACTCACCTAATTTCTTACAGTCCAACTTTACTCGGACCATCAAAGAAAGTGTGATAGCACAGTAAATCACTGTAGATAACCAATTAGATTCAGAAAATATAGTTCTAAGTATGTGAAACGAAATCATTTTTCCTATTAATGTAGGAACGCTAGTTGCCTGACGTACCCCTCGCAGATCCCTACGTGCGGTATTCCCGTATCGTAAAGCTTCTCTGGGTTACGTATAGTGTAGAACATTAGGTGTCGTTCGGGGTGATTAAGTCGGGGCTTAATACCTCTTTTATCAACTCCGATTTCCCTAGGCAAGTGGCATTTTACGTTATTTGTTCTAGACGTTTAGGGAAGTCCATAAAGCCTGCGACTACTCGGGTGGATGGAATGTCCTAGTCATGATA
>WTJZ01000057.1 GCA_011524615.1 Akkermansiaceae bacterium
GTGAGCGCACCTTCCAACTCCTCACTCAGGTCGCTGGCCGCTCTGGTCGCGGCCCACTCGAGGGGGAGGTGGTCATCCAGACCTTTACCCCACACGCACCGAGTATCCAATACGCGCGCCACCATGATTACTATGGGTTTGCGGAGCAGGAACTAGAGTTCCGCAAGGCCTTTTCCTACCCTCCCTCATACCATCTGGCCGTCCTCCTCACTGCGAGTAAGAAGGAACAACTAGCCGAGTTCACCCTGGAGACGATCCTCAAGCGTCTCAAGGCAAGCCTCCCTGATCAGAAAAAGTACCCGATTATCCTCGGCGAAGTCCTCCCCGCTCCGCTAGAGCGCTCCCATGATGAGTTCCGTTACCAACTCCTCATCCGTAGCCCGCAACCACGCGTCCTCAGCCAATTCATCCGACGCATCCTCGACCAGACGCCGATCCCTCCAGAGGTACGACTCACCTGTGATGTCGACGCCTATGAGATGGGATAACCTGCTATTGGTAGTCGGTAAACTCATCTGCCCGTAGAGACTTAACCCCATCAGGCCGCTGCACCACAGCCTCTCCAGACAAGATCCCTTGCTCCACCAAGAAGGCATCCGTCAACTCTAACCCCCAATAGAAGAACGGATTCCACGGGTTTCTCCCATTCATGAACCCATGCTTCCCTTCATGCCCTACATAATAGCGTGACACATTCCCATGCTCCTTGAGCTCCGTATGGAATGAGAGTAGATCCTCCACTGCTATGGCTGGGTCTCGCCCCCCCAAGAAGGTAATCATCGGAGGTATGCCCTCCTTCACAAACATCGGAGGCGAGTATTCCGCCTTACACTTGAAGTATGGATTATATAAGACCAGTGCATCAGGGATAACAGACGTTTGACTCTGCGACGGGAGCTCGATCATCGCTAATGATGCCGCTAACTGCCCACCAGCAGATCCCCCCGCCACGACCACCTGATCGGGGTTAATCTTTAACTGAGATGCATTATCACGGATGTAGCGCATCGCTGCGCAGGCATCTACCATACAGTCGTAGGGGACATTCTTAATCCCATCACGCTTCCCTAGACGGTAGTCTACCGAGACTGCCACCATGCCTCGTGACGCCCAATACTCACAATCCGGGTAATGCATCCCTGTATCCCCTACCTGCCAACTACCTCCATGAAAGACGACAAACGCAGGGTAAGTCTGGTCCGATTCGCCATACCCCGCAGGCAAGAACGCGTCCATATACAGCTCGGTATCCCCTACAGAGGGGTACAGCCATCTCTCGTCGTACTTCTGCTGAGCGGTATGCTTGACAGCCTCTTGCTTAGGCGCACTTGGCACCGCAAACGCCACTTTCGCATACTGACCCTTACTCTTAGACACCTCAGGTAGCTCTGGATAAGAAACCAAAAAGTGATGCTCATCTACTAAGCTAAAGCAATAATGAGTCGCATCCCTAGGTAAGATCGCCGTAATCTCCCCATCACTTAACTGTGCCGGCACAGGATACCACTCCTCATATCGATCGCCACCATTATTGGTGTAATAGACATACCCTGCCGTGACTCTCGCGCCATTCTCCTTATACTGCGCCTTCACCTGCAGGAGGTCGTCACTCGTGAGGATGATGGACTGCCCTGTCGGAGTACAGATGTGCTCCTTATGGGGTAATGCAGAGGCACATGCAGGATTAAGAAACGGCATACTAGCCTTCACCTCATCCAGATGATTCTTCAGCTTACCATAGAGTTCTTCCGCCCGCTCAGGCTCTACCGATGAGAGATCCTGAGCCTCCTCGATATCCTGCCTCTGCCCCTGTGTATCATACAGGCGATAAAGTTCTAGTGCGGGCTGACCTAGATAATCCTTAATCGGATTATAGATCAACTTATCTCCCCGCTCTCTAATACAGGACTGAAAGACAGAATGAGGAAAGTGCCAATACAAAGTGTCACGATCGAGGGCTCTATCCGCAGGCTGCTCTAGGTATTGCTTCAAGCTAATCCCATCCAGCTCTTGGGACGTACTCGCTCCGGTCCACTCCATGATAGTTGGGTAAAAGTCCAACCCTGAGACTATTTCATCTGAGACCTTTCCCGCGGGGATTCCAGGACCTGATACGAGGTAGGGTACTCGAATTCCGCCCTCCTTCGCATTAATCTTCCCCTTATCGAGAGGGTAGTTATCTGTGATCACCTCTCCTGGATGCTTCTCCATTCCCCCATTATCAGAGGTAAAGATGATATAAGTATTATCGATCAGCTTATGCCCTGGGTTCCGAGGGTCCTCCGTCTCTTCGAGATAGCTTATGATACGCCCCACATGATAATCCAGAGTCTCTACCATCGCTCCATAATAAGGATTATACTGCCCCTCCACATCCCAGCCCTCGGCTTCTGTTGGGAACTCTACCCCCATCTTGTGACAATACTTACGTAGCAGCGCCTCATTACGGGTATGGATCGGAGTGTGGACCAGCCATGTCGCATAGTAGAGGAAGAAGGGATCCTCATTCTGCCGGAGAAAGGTTAAGGCATCCTCTGTATTCTGATGATAGGGAAACCCATTAGCATCTAATCGATAAGGGTCATCAGGAGAATCAGTCGCAAAGTCCGACAACCGGTCTGGAGACATCTTACGCGTCGCCCCGATATCCATCGTGGCATACTGGAACCCCTGATCCTTAGCTCCAGGGTAGGCATGGTGATTAATGGCGCAATGCCACTTCCCTACAGCTCCAGTATGATAACCCTGGTCAGCTAGAGCATTGGCGATCGTATACTCCTCCACCTTGAGACGACCGCTATACCATGGATCAATCGCGATCGAGTTCTTCGAATGCGGAGCGGGAGGATGCCCTCCTACGACGTGCGTCTTTTGTAATCGGGCAGGGAACTTCCCCGCGAGAATCGCACAGCGAGTAGGCGCACAGGTCGGGGCTGGCGAATACCCATTCGTAAACCGTACTCCCTTGCCCGCCAAGCGATCAATGTTTGGAGTCTCATACGGCGTCGGTTCATCAATATCATAGCACCCCACATCTTGCCACCCTAGATCATCAGTCAGGATTAGCACTACATTAGGACGAGGAGCTGCCCCCCATACTCCCATCAGTTGGAGTATCAGGAACAGGCTTAGTAAGTTAGGAGTCGTTATATTCATTAGTTTAGAGTATGCCTCTGTTCTCAAAATTTTGAACAGAAGCAGTCCGACACGGTCTCCAGCACACGAGACAATGCCGCAATAGTGAACCCTAGTTCACCGGGATTAATTTGATCGACTGTAAGTTTACTTCCTTCCACGCATGTGGATGCCCAGGCTTCAGTGTGAGCGTCGTACTCTCTGCATTGGGGAAGTACACTTCATCGAGAATATACGTTTGATATTGGTCTAAGCTTCCAGTAATAGGAATCGCCCCATATTTCGCGCCTATCGTTTTCCCAAAGTAAGCGGTAATCACAGATCCTGGCTTAGCACAGGAGGTGGTGAGCTGGATTTTATACTTCCCTGGACTATCGATCTCTAGAGGCCAGCGGATAGCAGCCTGCGGATCACTCCAGTTCTGAATAGCGTCCTTCTTCAGGGTTAGCCCCCCATTCAGACGAGCCTCCTCCAGAGGGAAGCTCATTGTCCCAGGCACGACATTTGACGACTCACTCGCCAAGGCTGGTCCGTAATACACTTCCGTGATCGGCTCTCTCGTTGTCAGCTTGACGATCGAGACATGCTCATCAATGGATCCTTCTGGCAGCGAGACCGTAATCGTCCCCGCTTCCTGCTTCAGAGAGACAGGCTTTCCATCCACTGTCGTGGCCGATACGATTTCATGCCCTGGCAGCGCGTTGAGAGTAATCGATCCTGACGAACCAAAGAGATGGAGGTAAATCGCATTTCCCTTATACGTAGCGCCCCCCCATGCACCATTCACCCATGGACCACCTCTCGTCTCATAGACCGCCTCACCATACTTTTCGACCCATGGCACGATCCCCTTCAGAATTTGTACCTCTTCAGGCTTGAGCGAGCCATCAGGCAATGGGGCCAGATTGAGCAACATATTACCATCACCACAGACACAAGAAGAGAGCAGCTTGATCGTCTCATCCAGTGACCGCGTCACCCCATTAGGACGATATGACCAGCCCCCATGATCAGGACTCGGTGACAGAATCATGCATGACTCCCAAGCACGCCCGTGTTGGAAGGATCCCATCCGGTTCTCGGGAGTATCATAATCTGCATGTGCGAGCGCATCATATTCAGCTGGAATGTCTGGCAACCCTCGCGCCGCTCTATTGTTGATCAATATCTCAGGGTTATGTGAATAGATCTTCTCATAGAGTGTTGGGATCGTGTACTGATCCCACTTGCCAAAGCAGTGATCAAACCAGAGCATATCCACAGGACCATACTCTCCTAAGAGCTCTTCCACCTGGTTCTCGTAATACTCATTGTAGATCGCATTATCTCCCTGCAGATACTCTGGATGAGTCCAGTCACGAGTACTGTAGTACCAGCCAAGCTTGAGACCATGACGCAATGTCGCCTCCTGTACCTCCTTCACAATATCTTTAGCATATGGAGCATCGCTGATACTATACTTCTCAGGATAATCCGCGCCTACAGGGAAGCGATTCTGCTTTGTCTCCCAGAGTGAGAAGCCATCATGGTGCTTCGTTACAAAGACGATGTACTTCATCCCAGCCTGCTTCGCCAATGAGAGCACCTCATCAGCATCAAACTTCGTAGGGTTAAACTCCTTATAGAGATTCATATACTCCTCTCTAGGAACCACCTTATGCTTATCGCCCCCCTCGATCCGATCCATCATCCCCCAACTAATCTCCTCCCCACTAATCGCCGCCGGCCCCCAGTGAATAAAGAGCCCAAACTTAGCATCCCGAAACCACTTCAACCGCTCTTCTTGCTCCGCAACAGTTTCAGTAAGCAACGGAATGGCACCCTGCACCTGCATCAGCACGGCACAACTAAGGAGGA
>WTJZ01000139.1 GCA_011524615.1 Akkermansiaceae bacterium
GACTGGTCTTGCTGCCCACTATTTTGAAGGAGCAATTGTAAAGCCACAAATGGTTTTGCTTCTACGGAAGCTATACGAAATAGCTTTTCTAATTCAGATACGGATAATTCTGAGCGTAGCCCTTGTAATAGACAACCTACTAAGGCTGGCTCCTCTTGATATTTTGTACGAAATAAGTTGAGCAGATGAAATTCTACCTGTTGAAATGAGTGTGAGTGTAAATATAAAGCGATCTCATTTTTAAGCTCAATATTATCAACACCTTCCAATAAGTGTGTACGTGCTTGACGAGCCTCTTCATCCCCCTCTCTCACATGAAGATTAAAGAAGCAGGCCTGCGCATAAAGCTGAGCGCTCTTTGCATCCCTCGTCAAATGAGATAAATTTGTCACCCCTCTTCCATAGCTGAGGTATTCAGCTTTCTGGCTCCGAGCATATCTTAATACTTGAAGAAAGCCATGAAACTCGTCGATGGACCAATAACTAATACTACTCTTCTCCTCCCCCTCCTGCTCATCATCGATCCAAAACAAACTGGCATAGACTTCCATTGCTCGTTCTACCTGTTCGTCATATTCGTAGGCTGTGGCACGTAAGAGCTCCAGGCGCCAATCTTCTGTCAAGCCGAGTTGAGTTAAGTAATCGGCGACAAGGTCAGGGTAATTCGCTTGGAGCATCTCTATCGCGAGCTTTTCTACCTCACGCGGGTCATTATCATCCTGCATCGCCATTAGCAGATGAGTGGCCTTACTGACTAAGCCTACTCGGAGGTAAAACTTCAATAACTTGCTCGAGGATGCCTTATCGCTACTGCCCTTCCAAGACTTTTCATAGGCCACTTCCGCCTCATTGAGTTGCCCATTTTCTTCATACGCTTTCCCCAGCTGACTGTAGATCGCAGAGTTCTTCACATTGAGTGCAATTAACTCCTGGAGGCTCGAAATTTTCCCACCTAGATCATCTCTCTCAGACAGGAGGAAATATTGTACCAGTAAGTCTGCGACGGACTTAGGATTTACTTGTCTACGTTGGCGGACTTCCTGTTCTAGTTCAGCCCCAGCCCCTACTCGCATGGCCGTCGAGACTAAGTGACGAGCCCAGTAGAACTGATCATCCGTATTCTCCGCTTGATCGAGACGCTTCCACCCCATCGAGAGAGCCTCATCATACCACCCCATCTTGATGTACTCCTTAGAGAGGAGATCCGATAACTCATTCGCACGCTCAAAACGAGCACTGGCACGTTTCAGAACAGAGATCGCCTTCTCTACATATCCCATTTGTGAGAGTAACCCCGCTTCATGAGTCCACCCGCTTTTATCTCCAGGAGCGATTTCCTTCCATCGTGCGATCGTCTGCAGAGCGGCATCATATCTGAATACTTTTTTCTGTAGCATCACGAGCTTCTTGAGGTATGCCGTGGTCTTTCCCTCCTCTGTGGTTGCTAATTGCTCTAATACTTTACAGGCTTCGAGGTGATTCTTTCGGCGCTCTAGGATATCGACCCAGAGATAGGTCTCGATAGTCGACTGCTGTGCGACTGCAGGCGCTAAGATGTCTTGGGCCTGTTGTTGTTGACCCGCTGCTAGGTATAATTCGGCACAGAGGTAACGATCTTGCACGGTATCCTTCTCCGCTAACTCTGCTAGTACTTGCTCCTGTACCTCGGCACGCTTTATCACCATCAGAGCTGTTTTGACGCCTTCTTTGAGATCAATATAGTTCTGAGCAAGATGCACTAAATCGACCGCATAGGGTACAACCTCTTCTGGTCTGCGGGCACTCATTCCTAGAGAGCACACCGTTGATAGATAGTTCGGATTTGTCCCGAACTGGTCCTGCTTCTCGAGGAACAGGTCCAATGCGGTCTCGGGTTCTCCAATGCTTACAAGTTTCTTCGCCCCTCGGATCGCCATATCGAGCCCCTCTGCGTGAACCATCTTCAAGATATACTCACGCGCTTGTTCTGGCTGTCCGACCTTTACCAGATGATTCACTAACGCTTCCTTTGCGAGGTATCCCTCCTCCTTGCTACACTCGTTTACTAGAATGCTCTCACCCTGTGAGGTGAAGCCATGGGTGAGGTAGAGTTGTGCTACTTTAATTTGGTCTGCGGTATTGGCGCTCATGCGCTGCGCTATCTCATCAATGGTTGATAAGAGCTCCGGCTCACGCTCTAGCTCTGCTAATAAATCGACCTTGATCAGCGCTAATTCCTCTTCATACCCTCTTTGTTCGATGAGAATAGAGAGCTCATCCAGCGCGTCTTGGAACTGAGCACCAAGCGTCAGTAACTTGATAAACTGCGTTCTTAAGTCCCTGTCATCGGGGTTCGCTTGCAACAACTCCTTGAACAGAGACTTGGCACGCGTCCACTCCCCAGCCTGCGCCAGGCGATTGGCTAAACGGAGCGTGATTTGTTGGCGTTGGGGGTACTGTTGATGAGCATTTTGATAGCACTCTAGTACCTTATCCTGACTCCTCTCCCCTCGTAAGACCTCATCGACCTTATGCAAGATCTCAGTCTCTAGCCAAGAACCATTCCCTGATTGATCCAAGGTCGACATGAGGGTCTCTAACCCTACCTGCATCTGCCCGTCTAGAGCCTGTAGCTCCCCGAGTTTAACCGTGTAGCGCACCTTATCATACGGTACCTTTGTCGCCTTAATCAGCGACTGACAGAGCGAAATCGCTTTCTCATATTCCCCCTCCGTCGCTGCCGCGTCGACGTACTCGACACCGTCATCAGCATTCTGTAGAATGGCCTTCTCCCAGAGCGTAAAGGCATCTTGAACTCGCCCTGTTCTCAGGTAGCTGACCCCGAGTAATCGCGTCGACTCGAGTAGGGTCTCATCAGACGCAGAAATCGTAACCGCTTCCAGATCGTCAATTGCAGACGTGAAGTCCAACTCTCTTACCAGCAGTCGAGCGCGCATCAAGAGTAACTCCGAGGTATCCTCCGCATTCTCGATCGCCTTTCCTAGTTCTGTAATGGCTAGGTCGCGCTTACCGGTACGTACATAGTAGCGAGCAAGGAGGACATGGTCTTGCCAGGAGTCTAACTCCTCCTTCAGGAACTCCTCCATGGTACGATGTGACTCAGCCTCGACCCAACTGTCATAAAAGCGAGTGAACAGTTGCTCATTCATGGGTCTCTGTTTGAGAGCCCGATGATAACGCGATGCTTGTTCAGGCAACGCTGCGACACATAATGCATTAACCCCAAAAAGAACCAAAAAAACACCCAATCTAACCATATCCATTAGTTTAAACAAAAATTTAAAGCTAAGGCTTCTATACACCAATCATCAACGCGCAATTACTTTTTATACAAATATTTTAAATCCACAGAAAAATTCATTCTTAAAAACAGAAAACGACAATCCAGCCTGCCTACAAAAAACCTCCCTCAGCATCTCTGCCGAGGGAGGTTAGGTCGTCGTGGGGAGAAGGGAGAATTAGTCTAGGATTTCCTGCATGATCTCGCGGCGTGTTTCGAGGGTCTCTTCGATGAGCTTTTCACGTTCACGGGTGCTGAGTTCCTCACCTGACTTGATACGCGCCTCGGTGCGTTCGAGTGAATCGAGTTTACGGCGGAGACTATTTGCTTTAGAGGCTGAGATACGTCCTGTGCGTTCTGCAGAATCGATTTGTTGCTCGAGTCTTAATTGCGTTCGATTCGTGAGCGGAGTACGATTAGACCCTTCTTCTGGAGTCTGGTAGAGTGCGTTAATATCGTCATTGAGTTTATCAAGGAGATTACGGTATTCATCCTTCTCCTCGTCTGTAACGGTTCCATCCGCCTTGTAAGAGTTACCGATTTCCACGATCTCACCGTGCAGATCCTTAAAGGTATCCGCTTGGCTCGTTTCGAGAGCGCCGATGGCATTGAGTCTAACGATACGGCGAATCGTGTGTTGCGTGTACTCTCCCAAGTGAGTCGGTCGGAAGTCCTTCGCCTCTGCGTCTTCGTTCAGCTTTGCAAGCGTATGGGTATCTTTGACATCCAGGCGAGTCTCTTCTCGGAGCGCGATACGCTCAATGGCGTCATCTTTGCCATTACCTCGTAATCCTCTATTGCCTAATGGCTTAGCAACTGCAGGTAGGATGATGGAGGCGGCGATGAGTAGTAGGGCTGTGTTCTTCATAGTTCTGTGAATTGTTAACTAATCTAACAACCAGCGTTCCAAGAAGTTGCACACTTTTAATTATTTTTTAAAAAAGATCAAAAAGAGCTCATCTCTCACGCTTTTCAAAAGCGCAAGCAATGTGCTTTTATTCACAAGGAGGAGCCCCAGCGAGTAGAGTCACGCACTCCTCTGTGATGTGATACAAGTGACTCCTTGTGGCGGCATTCTCCTCCTTCGAGGAGTAATGCGCTCTTAGCGCTGCTCTAGGATAATCCCTACCTCCCTATGATGCGTATAGGGGAACTGGTCAAAGAGTGCCATTTCGGTCACCTCATGGGTCTCTGACAGGATCTCCAAATTCTCGCGGAGGGTCTCAGGGTTACAGGAAATGTAAAGGATGCGAGGATATCTCTGTAAGGTGCGTAAGGAATCCTCATCGATGCCTGCTCGAGGTGGATCAACAAGGACTGTCTGGAAGTCATATTCCGCGAGGTCGACCTCTGCCTGTTCAAGACGTCTGAAGGTACGCTTCCCGTCGAGGGCGTCAGTGAGTTCCTCTGCAGAGAGGCGTAATATCTTAAGATTCGGTACCTTATTCGCTTCGATGTTCCACTGGGCAGCGTGCACAGAGGACTTTGCTAACTCCGTAGCCAGAACAGAGTCAAAGTTCTCCGCCAGCGCGACTGAGAAGTTCCCGTTCCCACAATAGAGCTCCAGTAAGTCACCACTGCATTGACGTGTTTTCTCCTTACACCACTCCAGCATCTTTTGCGCGATCTGACCGTTTGGCTGGGTAAAGCTGTTCTCAAACTGGCGTAATAGATATGACTGATCAAAGACGGAAAGGCGCTCGGTGACGTAGTCCACCCCGATGATTCTCTTCATCTTACGCGCTCTTCCGATGAAGCTGGCGTTGATCCCCTGCTCCATAAGCTCGGCCTTGAGAGTCTCTACCGCTTGCTCCCATTCATCAGTGAGAGGCTTATGATACAGTAGTGAGATCACGAGCTCCCCACTCAGACTGGAGAGGAAGTCGACTTGAAAGAGCTTGGTTCTCAACAGGTCATTGACACGCACCTTATCGAGCAGGGCAGACATCGCCTGATTGATCAACTCACTGGCTACAGGGAACTGCTCTACGACATAACGTTCCTTCGTCTGTTGATTAAACATGACATAATTCAGATCCTCTCCCTCGTGCCATACTCTGAATTCTGCACGCATCCGATAATGCTTCCGAGGTGACTCATACACAGCGAGTTCTCCGTCGAAGTAGGGTGCGAATTCGGATCGAGTCAGAGCTACCTTCTCTTGGAGCTGGGCATCATACGTTGTAGGATCGATTGACATAGGGAGGATATGGGCGCGTAGCGGGCGACGCTAGCCTAGTTCGGCCCAAAAGGGAACCCCTAAATCACGAGATGCTCAACTTAGCCTCATGCCCTGTCACATAGGGTAAGAGCGCCGAATATCGCTCTAACTGAGGGTCCTCACGGAGCACTCGCTCCGCTGCGTCGCGAGCCTGCCGAATCAATGCCGTATCCGTAATATACTCGATAAAGGTGAGCTCCCCCGCACCACTCTGTGCCGTACCTAATACTTCACCCGGGCCACGGATCTGGAGGTCATGCTCCGCGAGCTCAAACCCATTCCCCGTGCTACTCAGAATCTTGAGCTTATGCAGGGCCGCCTCTTCCTTAGCCTTAGAGATGAGGACACAATAACTCTTATGCTCTCCACGTCCGACCCGACCTCTGAGCTGGTGTAACTGTGCTAGGCCAAAGCGTTCTGCATCGTAGATCAACATGATATTCGCGTTCGGGACGTCTACCCCTACCTCGATCACGGTGGTGGAGACCAGGACCTGCGTCTCATTCTCACGAAAGCGTTGCATGATCTCGTCCTTCTCTTGAGCCTTCATCTTACCATGCAGGAGTCCTACCGTGTAGGGCTTGAGCCTCTTCTGCCACTTCTCAAACTCGACCGTGGCCGAATCCGCCTTGAGCGTCTCACTCTCCTCTACGAGCGGGTAGACGATGTAGGCCTGTCGCCCCTCTGCGAGGTGCTCCTTTAGGAACTTAGAGACCTCCGTCACCTTTGGGCTCTGTCGGACGGCGGACACGATCTTCTGTCGTCCCGCAGGGAGCTCATCAATGATAGAGACATCCAGATCTCCATAGATCGACAGAGTCAGGGTACGAGGAATAGGAGTCGCGGTCATCACGAGGACATCAGGTACACGCTCTGATTGCTCGATGAGACGCTGGCGTTGCTCCACCCCGAACCGATGCTGCTCATCGATCACGACCAACCCTAGATTATCAAAGGTCACGCCCCCAAAGAGGAGCGCATGAGTGCCGATAATGATCTGGGCCTCATCTCCTGAGTGCTCATCTCGTGACCCAGTCTTCAGCGCCACTCTGATGCCTAAGGGGCGCAACCACTTCTCAAAGGTGTAGTAGTGCTGCTCGGCTAAGATCTGTGTAGGTGCCATCAGAGCAGCCTGGTTCCCACTATCGACGGCCAGCAGCATCGCACAGAGTGCGACAAAGGTCTTACCACTGCCCACATCCCCTTGGAGCAGTCTATTCATAGGAGAGGCCGACCTCATATCCGCGATGATCTCTCTGACCGATCGCTTCTGAGCATCTGTCAGGTCAAAGGGTAAGCTCTCATAAAAGGACTTCAGGAGTCCCATCTTTTGCCCCTGTTCATACCCGTCAGCTTGCTTGATCTGACGCTTCTGCCACAGCACATTGATCTGGAGTAAGAAGAACTCCTCTAGGGCAAATTCTCTCTTAGCCGCCGTTGCTTCCTCTATCTCCTGTGGGAAATGTACTGACCGAATGATGTCCATGCGGTCCGCTGTGGGCTGTGGGTGTAAGAAGGGTCTCACTCTCGCCGACTCGAGCTCCTGACAAGCGGCCCACATGATCTCACGCAGTCGTCGTTGCTGAATGCCTGAGACGTTTCGATACACAGGGACGATCCTCTCAACATGGAGTCCTGCCCCTCCCGCACCGTCGATGACCTCAAACTCAGGGTGATCGATCACCAGCCCGCCCTTGCTCTCCTTCACCTTGCCATAGACGACCAGCTCCATACCCGCGGCGACCATGTTAGAGATGTAGGGCATATTGAACCAGCGCAGGCCTATCCGTCCGTCTAGTGCAAGCTCCTTCCCCTGGATGACAAAGACCGCCTCCGCGAAGCGGCGCTTCCCACCCATAAACCGATTCCTAAAGTCAATCACCTGCCCCCGGAGACAGACTGCCTGTCCTGACATCGACGGAGCGACATTATCAAAAGAGCGACGATCCTCGTAGCGCTTAGGCAGATGATCGAGCAACTGATCAAGCGTCTCTATTCCCGCCTTTCTCAGTGCTGTCTTTTCCTTCGTCTCTAGCCCCAGATTCTGCAGAGTATCGCCGTCGTTCATAACCAATTATTGAGCTGCGCGCACGTGTTGGATCGTGAGCTGCAGTGTCACTCTGCCTCGGAATTCATTTTTATCAACCGTATAGCTGATATCCCACGGCTGCGGAGGTAAGTCGAGCGCCCCGCCCCCGAAGAAAATAGCATCGCGCTCTACTCCCGACTGCGCCAGGGTTAGCTTTAGGTGATTATTCTTTAACTCTCTCGGAGGGCGAGAGTTCTGCACATTACGCGTCATGAAGATCGGCTGAGGATTCTTCATGCCGAAGGGCTTCAACTTCTCGTACGATTCCATGAACTCGAAGGTCAACTCCTCCAGATCGACATCTGCATCGATCAAGAAACGAGGAGCACGCTCTTCTGCAGTCGTCTCCTGTTCAAAGTAATTATTCACCGCGTCCCTAAAGGCGGGAATATTCTCCTGCCGGAGAGCCATCCCTGCAGCAGCATGGTGTCCGCCACCAGCAGTCAGATACTCACGCCCAGCCTCGATCGCTTCTACCAATGAGAGTTCATTGATACTACGTCCACTCCCTTTTCCGTCTCCGTTTTCATCGATCGCTACTACGAATACCGGTTTAAAGAAGCGTCTCATCAATCGTGCGGCCACGATCCCGACCACCCCAGGGTGCCATCCCTCTTGCGCCACGATGATACAATGCTGTTGGTCGAGTTGCATCTCTTCGACCTGTGCGAGCGCCTGATTAAAGATCTCCTTCTCGTAGCTCTGGCGATCTTGGTTATAATTATTCAGCCTCTGGACGAGATACTGTGCGCGCTCTGCGGACTGAGTCATGAGAGCCTCCAGAGACTCGAGAGGAGCATCCATCCGTCCCGCCGCATTGATCCTCGGACCGATCTTGTACCCGATATCACTCGCCTCTGGTCGATCACTGACGCCTGCGACTTCCTTGAGCGTGATGAGCCCAGCCTTAGTCGTATCTCCCAGAGCCTTCAGCCCATGTCTCACGAGCACTCGGTTCTCCTCTAGGAGAGGTACGATGTCCGCCACTGTCGCGATCGCCACCAGGTCGAGGAGATCCTTGAGCTTCACCGATTCTAGGAAGCGAGTCTTTAACAAGGCATGACAAACTTTAAAGACGACCCCTGCTGCACAGAGATAACTAAAGTCCCCTTCTGCCGTCGGCGTAAAGTTCGCCTTAGGGTTCACGATCGCGTTACAGTTAGGACGTACTCCCGTATTCGATTCGTGGTGATCCAGCACAATCACATCAATCCCCTGCTGGCGTAGGATCTCGATCTCCGCGACCGATGACGTACCACAGTCCATCGCGATGACTAACTCCGTCTCCGGATAGGACGAGAGACATCTCGCGACCGACTTTTCTGATAATCCATACCCCTCCTTACTCCTCTGAGGTATCATGAGGTTCGGTGTTACCCCGTACGCCTCGACCACCTTCGTCATCAAGGTGAGAGAGGTGATCCCATCCACATCATAGTCCCCAAAGAGTGTGATCGTCTGCCCCTGATCAATCGCGCTAAAGATACGCGCTACCGCCTCCTGCATCTCACCCATCAGGAATGGATCACTCAGCGTCTTTAATCGAGGATCTAGAAAGCTAGCAAGCGACTCCTCAGTCCACTCTCCTCTCGTGCTTAGCAAGTGCTGAACGATCCTAGGCAGCCCCTTAGCACTATCAGGCAGGGGCTTCTCATTGGCATCCTTGAGCATCCAGGTCGGTTCGATCATTGCGCGACCCTAACAAGGTAACGACCAACTCCAAGGATGAAACTAAAGTTTTTCTACAAATAGTACCAATAGGCCACAGAAACACGCCCCTATCGGCCTAGTAGCTCAACTATAAGCTACCTAACAGTGAGAAACTCCACAGTGCTCCTCTGTAAGAAAAACTGCTGGTATTACGAATCGGCTGATTCAGCTTCGATCGCCTTCGGAGCCTCTTTCTCAGTCGACTTTCCTAAGCGCGGGATCACCTTCTTCACGAGCTTGCTCAAGCCGTTTTCTGCATTAGCGTACTCTTCTTCCGCCTCTCGTAGTGCCTTCTCCCATGCGGTAGCAAACCCTGGAGCCTGCTCTCTCATGAGGCTCACTGCCTTTTCTGTCACCTGGAGATGCTTCAGCTCAGCCTTATCAGGCTTCTGCTGGATCGAGGCGATGTTGACTCTCAGGTTTTCATTCTGCTCCTTGAGCGCATCCAGCTCCTGTGTGAGCTTCTCATTCCCTGTCGCATTGATTTTGAGTTGTGTATTGAGATGGTTCTGGAGCTCTTTCATCTCCTCGTTCACTCGCTTTGCTTCCTTCTTGAGATGCTGTGCTGCTGTGTACCCACTCTTCCACATGAAGAAGGCGATCAGTAACCCCACTAGTAAGCCCCAGATGAAGGGCTGTTTCAAAATTTCTAATACTGCTTCCATAATATTTATGACGATCGAAGAACTATTCTCATTCAATCCAATCATAGATCAAGCGTCACTACCAGTGAGAATATCTTAACTGAACGCAAAAAAGTGATTGCGTCCCTCTCCTGCAAAGCATAGAGACAGGGTACTATGACTCGTCTTGCTCTTGCATTATCAGTATTTGTATTTGCTTCATGTGACCGCCACGAATGGGAAGGTCCAGAAGGAACGAAACGTCTTTTTGAATCTCATGGAAGCCATGGAGACCACGGTGGTCACGACGATCACTCGGGGCACAGTGATGGCCATCATGATGATCACGGCGCTCACGGTGCTTCTCACTCAGATGACCATGGTGCACACAAGGCGGATAACCACGGCGCACACGCTGCTGAACATAAGGCAGACGCTCACGCGGCACACGCGGAAGTAAAGGCACACGCTGCGGACGCTCACGCAGCAGCTTCACACGCTAAGGAGCAAGCACACGCTGCTCACGCAGAAGTAAAAGCGCACGCTGCGGAACACAAGGCGGACGCTCACGCAGCAGCTGCACACGTCAAGGAGCAAGCACACGCAGCTCACGCAGAAGCAAAGGCTCACGCTGCTGAACACAAGGCTGATGCACACGCGGCAGCTTCTCACGCTCAGGAGCAAGCTCACGCGGCACACGGAGCTGCTAAGGCTCACGCTGCGGAAGCAAAAGCAGACGCTCACGGAGCAGCTTCACACGCTGCTGACAAGGCAGCTTCACACGCTCCAGCACATCACTAATCTCTATTCTAAATAGTTTTTCAGAACTCCGCTACTCACTAGAGGGCGGAGTTTTTTTATACCCTCTCCTCATCTGAGGAATGCGCTCCCTACAGTCAGCGCCACCGCCCTAGACCAGACGGTACCCACTCAGCTGTAAGACTTGCGCATCAACCGCGCCCCAATTCAGATTAGTCGTTGTTAATACCTTCTGAGCAGATCTCGGTAGAGCGAGTAAGAGCGCCTGTCGGCGTTCTTCATCGAGTTCCCCGAAGACATCGTCCACCAAGTATAAGACCTCTTGGTCGCTACCTCTGAGTAATCTCCCCTGCGCGAGCCTCAGGGCGATCGCGAGAGTTCGTTGTTGCCCTTCACTCGCAAAGTCTGAGGCGGGACGCTGATCCACAGTGAGCGCGAAGTCGTCACGATGAGGCCCCACTAATGTCTGCTTCATGATCACATCACGCTGCAGAGAGGCCTCCATTGCTGAGGCGAGCTCAGATGCGGAGGGCATGTAGACCATGGAGAACTGTTCCTTCTGACCTGAAATCGTATGGTGAGACACCTCCATCTCTGGCAATAGATCCTGTATAATCTGCTGACGAAAGGAAACAAGCGCCTGACCATGCTGGATCAGTAACTGCGTAAACATCTCAAAGCTCCGGTCCCTAGATCGATTCTCCTTTAGCATCGCGTTCCTCGACCGCAGCGCCTTGGTATAATCTCGCAGTGCTCGGGCATAGACCGTTGAGAGCTGAGTCCCAATCGCATCCAGAAAGCGGCGCCGCTTCTCCCCAGAACCTCTTATCAGATCTAGATCGCGGTTCTCCATCCAGACCACGCGAGGGCTCTGCTCCAGATACTCACCACGTTTACTCGGCTGCCCATCGATCGCGAGCTCGAACTTACGATCCTGATACACCGCCTTGAAGAGGGCCTCATCTGTCTCCAGAGCTACTCCGCATCCGATGCATCCTTCTCTCACGATCTGGGCCTGACGACTGGCTCTGGGAGAACCCAGTCGAGACGCCACCGCTATCGCCTCCAGTAAGCTCGTCTTCCCCTGCGCATTCGACCCCGTCAAAAAGACCATATCAGACTCCATCTCTACTGAGAGGGAGTCAAAACAGCGAAAGTCTATTACTCGGAGGGACCGTAACATGGCGAGACGTCACCATTTACGAATTCCCCGACTTTCTCAAACTCTAAGTGATGAAAATTCACGCCTCTCAGACCTTCACCGAAGGGTCCACATTGCGCTTAATCCCCGTCAACGCCAGAATCACCTGCTCCACACGCTCAAAGAAGCGCATGCGATCGAGAACCGGGTTCACAAAATTCGTAATCGCACAGTATGAGCAGTTCTTAGGGTCGGTATGGTGAATCGCATGCATCTTGGGCGTCTGGATGATTCGGTACCGCTGCAGCCATGTGATCACGGGACCGTTCTCCCTCTTAGAGCGGTGCGTCCAACAGTGTATTTCGTTGGCCAAAAAACTCACCACCAAGAACTCCAACCACATCCAATTCAGCCCTCCTGACACCATCACGACCAGAGCGATACAGATCACGATGATCCCCACGATTCGATTCCGTTTGAGAAAGGAACTCTTCGTGAAGCGACGAGGATGAAAGTGGTGCTCGACATTAGGGCTAAAGATATACTTGCCCACGAGAGGCCAACTTTCCTTCCCATACGCATCCTGCATCCAGTGCACCACTCCTGAGACGAAGTCGGCTAACAACAGTACTCCGAACACCTTAGCGCTCACCATCGCCACGCCCAAGACGAGCTCATTCATCGAGCCCTCCTCGTTGAGTTCACTTCAGCACATCCTGCACAGCATCCCTTACATTCACCTACACACGTTACCTCTTTATCAGTCGTATCTGCCATACCTCTAGAGATAACGGATCCATCGTCTTTCTCTAAATTGATATTATGCGGTGCATCATCACCTATACTAATAATGATGCTTGTGGCCTACTTAGGTTCCTCTTCTTTCAGAGGTTGAGCATTACTGCTAGAATCATGTGCTGAGACAGCCTCATCCGCCTCCTCTTGTCTCTCTTTCTTTTTTTTCTCCAAATCGATATGCTCTAAAATCTCTTCACGTAGTTCTTTGTATTCTGTTTCCTTCAGGTAATCACCAGTACGCTCAAAACGAGAAATATCCCACTCTACGTGCATTAGGAAACTCTTGCCCGTCTCAACCGGAAACGAGGAGAGTATGTATGTTCGACACCACCCTCCACCGTCTACACAGTATGGGTAATCATAATATATATAGGCATTACGTAACATCCCTTTACGAATCTTGAATCTGATAAATAGATCTTCAGCTATATTGCCATCTCGATCAGAATGGGGATTCAGTGGTACTGCTAAATCAATATAGTCAGGCACCGACCAATTGGCTTCATTCAAAATCAAGTGGCCAAATAATAATTCTTTGTCCGTTAAATCGCGAGAAGCCTTAACAAACCAATATTTTTTTTGCCCTTTATGGTACGGCAGAACAACATTCACCATATCTGGTTCATCTTCATTCGAGTAGAGCCAAATTTTGTGCTCCTCATGTTCCTCCAGGTTATCTGGTGTCATAATAGCGTGATTCCAGAAAAACGCATGAAGTTGACTACTAAGGAACCCCAACCAAAACAATAAAAACAATCTATTCATAATCATAAGTCATTTATTGATCACAATAATTAAATAAAGCATTTAAAGACAAGAAACATCTACTACTCACGTCGATTACGTGCAGTGAGGAGGTATAATCCTCCTAAGCCTACCAGTAGGGGCACGCTCGGTTCTGGCACGGAGGGGGCATTCGCATTGATCCCCGTCACTCCTGTATCCGTCTCTCTCTCGAAGCGGTCTTCCTCCTGCTCCGCCTTATCCAGCATCTTATGCTGCTGTTCATTCACGAGAACGATCATGGAGGAGAACGGGGTAACGATCTGGTACTTCATCGCCATCTCGTGGAGGAGGTCCAGTGCACTCGCCTCCACACTAGCGACCTGGCTATTGATAAAGTGTCGTGCCGCGACCGCGGGGGCGACGCCAACTTGACCTGTTCCTGTCTGCTCACTCACATAAGGAGCGAGTAGTCGCCAATCAGTCGCGACTCGCCCCTTACTTTTGACAATGGTATCAAGTACCGCATCCGTATAAGCGGGAGCGAGTTGATCGACGTGCAAGACATTGAGAGTCGTCTCTGGCCATTCATGCGTCACGGGTGCATCTGAGCTGACTTCATATCCCCCACTATCGGTGAGGATGATCACATGATCGACCTCTGGGACATTCTGGTATGCATTGACGAGGTCCACTAACTCGAGAGTACCAAAGTACCCCCATTCCGCAGGCAGCTCCTGTAATCGATTCTCTACTGGAGAGAACATATAACATTGGCTCAAGTCTAGTTCCTGTAAGATCTGCTTCACCTCGTCATCATGCTCTCTCATCGAATACGATGTATCCAGTATCAGCGCGACAGATCCCGAACGAGTCTCCCCGCCTTGAGGGAAGAGAGAAAAGCTCTGCCCCTCTATCTCTACGAATTCCAGCTGGTCAGTATTCTCCCCACCCACGATGTAATCCGGTAACCACTCATTCTCCTGCCATGTCTCTGTAGAGAGAGCACACGCTTTCTCACTCTCGAACACCGTATTACGCTTCTCGATCAAGGAAGGTAACTCGATACGATCCCCTTCCTTCACGACTTGCATCTCGAGCCAGAGATAGAGCTGATCCGCATCAGAGGAAGTAGTAGTGCGGCTGATGCGTTGCCACGCACGCGGCTTCGCAGGAATCGGAAAGACTCGTAAGCGGAATTGGTGAGGTCCGACTTGCTCGAGCAGAGCAGGATCTACATTACGGCGACGTTGTTCCTTGTACACCTTTTGGGCGGCTCCTCGTGGAGACACACGGTGACGAAAGGCCTCCTCCTTATTAGGAGAGTTCCCCAGATAGAGTCCCGTAATCGCGGCCGTATCAGGCAGGGTAAAGTAATAGTAGAGCTCCTGCGTATCAAAGGTCTGGTTCTGATAGGCCTCGAACAACTCGACCTCAGCCCAGCTCCCATGATCCTCCACGGTGAGACTCTGCTCTACCACCGCGACACGCTCAGAGGTCACATCTAGGATCCCAGCCTCAGCTGTATTGCGCTCGTACGTCGCCTCCATTGCCGCCACGATCTCATCGCGGTGATCCTGCTGAATCGGAGTATCATAGATCTGGGAGTAGAACTCCTCGACTCGCTGTCCATCATTACTCCCCCCTTGATAGATAAAGGGCGATAAAC
>WTJZ01000217.1:0-2016 GCA_011524615.1 Akkermansiaceae bacterium
TTCAGGATTTTATTTTTCTTTCCTATTTATCTCTTTAGAAACTTATTTAGACGAGGAATGTGGAGGTATGGGGTGTACGCTTGGTCGATTGCGGCGACGACGGCGGCTTCTCGTTGGTTGACCGATGTGAAGATGTATGAAATTCATAAGGGAGTAAAATAATGAAGGAGGGACTCTCATTTGTAACGGCGGCAGATCATGGCTTTCATCAAGGTTTGGAAGCACTGCTGAAAACGTTTATGATCTCCAATCGTGAGTTAGCTCCATTACGACTTATTGTGATGGATTGTGGATTGAAGGGGGACTTTATGAACGGTCTACAGCAGGAAATGGATGGCTATGCGAAGAAGGAAAGAATCGAGATAGAACTATCGTTCCCTAAAGCAGATTTGAAGCGTTGGCAGGTTTTTCCTCCTCACTGGGAGAGTTATGCGACGTATGCTTTTTTAGAAGCAGTAGGTATGGTAGAGACGCGGCATCTTATCTTTGCAGATGCTGATATGCTACACTTTTGCCAGCTTGCCCCTGTATTGCATGAATTAGAACAGTCTGGATATAAGATGGCTGGAGTTGTTGATAATGATTACAGTACGTTAGGGATGGATTACTATGTCAATCATCTCTCAACGTTGTCGGCAAGTCAGCTTGGCAAGCCATACATGAATGGAGGATATCTGATTTTTGATCTGGAGCGATTTTCAGCTCAGGACTTATACGACTTTGTTGAGAGTCTAGACCCTCAGCGTGCCCATCAGCGCTTTACTGGAGTGAAGAAATTTAAGCATGATCAGACCATTGTGAATGCGTTTATCAAAGGGGAGTTTCTAGCTCTTCCTGAGAGGTATAATTACTTCTGTAAGGAGAATGCCCGCTTTATCGATATCGAGGAGCGTTCGAATTTTCATTTCGTCAGCCAGCCTAAGCCGTGGGAGCCTGGTGATCGAGAGGTCGTTGCTCGTGAATTGGTGTTTGGTACCGTGGAGGAGGAGTTGTGCGATAAGGATGTCACAGAGTTAAAGGTACATAGTGTTTTGGACAGCTTAGTGCTGAGGGGGCAACTCTTGGTTGCTCAATTAATGGGCAAAAAGAAGAAAGTGAAGCGGTACCAGCAAGCCCAGATTAACGCGGCTCAGTTACAGGGGCTCAAAGAGCTTATTCATTCATGGGTACAATAATGAGTGATCAGTTGCATGTTTGCCATGCCTTTGCTGGTAAGCCAAATTCGACGGGCCGCTTTGGAGGGCTTGAGAAGTATGTGATCGACCTTGCAACCGCTCAGGTTCATACCGGCTTAAGAGTCTCGGTGATCTGTAGTACAGAATGGCGTCCTTATTTTCCCTCTGAGGTAGAGATTTATGAAGGGAAGTTAGACCGTTCTCGATATAATCCATTGTTGTATATTGGGTTGAGTCAACTAGTTGAGCGTATTGGGCCAGATCTGCTTTCGGTCCATGCTAATAAAGCGGCTCAGATTTTTAATAGAGTTCGTGTTCAGGTGCCGCGTGTTGCAACTGTGCATAATGTTAAGAAGAAGACCTCGATGTTTGTTGGCTACGATGCGGTTATTTGTGGAAGTCAGTTGGTAGCGCAGTCGTTGGGTGATCTATCGGCTGAAGTGATTTGGAATACCGTCGCCAAGAGGTGTGAAGAGCATGTTGACATCGCGAGGAAATTAGAGCCTCCGTTTATTGGGGAGGGGAGCCCAATTTTTCTAGCTGCGGCGCGGTTTGTTGAAGCTAAGGGGTTTGACTTATTACTGGAGGCATTTGCGCAAACTAAGAATGGCTTCTTGTGGCTAGTAGGAGATGGTAAGCAGCGTAGAGATCTTGAAGATTTGGTCGCTCGGCATAAGCTACAGGGCCGTGTCTGGATGCCTGGATTTTTGGCATCTGAGGAGGTACTAGGCCTGATGCAGATGGCAGACTGTTTTGTCGTCTCGAGTCGCAATGAAGGGGGGCCTTATACCTTGGCTGAGGCCTTGCGAGCACGATGTGCAGTGGTGAGTACGAAAGTGGG
>WTJZ01000217.1:2116-4923 GCA_011524615.1 Akkermansiaceae bacterium
GTCGACGATGAACATGGGGCGGCCTTTGACCTCGTCGTAGATTCTGGCGACGAATTCGCCGATGAGGGCGAGTGCCATGAGGGTAATGCCACCGAGGAGGGAGATGAGGATGACGATCGTGGTGAACCCGATGAAGGCCGTTTCAATACCCATAATGCGCTTAATGAGGAAGTACCCAATCAGCAGGAAGGAGAAGGCGGCAACGGCGGTACCAAAGGCTCCGATCATACGGATAGGCTTGTACGAGAAGCTCAGGACTCCATCGATGGCGTACTTGAAGAGGCTCTTAAAGGTTTGGCTGGGTTCTCCAGCCGCGCGGTCTGCACGGTCATATTTGACGAACCCTTGCTGGAATCCAACCCAGCTGTGTAGTCCTGGGAGGAAGCGGTTGCGTTCTTGGAGTGCATTAATTTCATCGACGGCACGACGATCGAGGAGGCCGAAGACACCGATGTTATTCGGGATATTAAACTCGATGAAGTAATGGAAAAAGCGGTGGAAGAGCTCAAATCCGATGCGTCTGATACCGTTCTCTTGTCTACTGGTGCGTTGTGCGAAGATGACTTCGTCCCCTGCGATCCAGTTTTCTAGCATCTCTGCTACGAGTTCTGGTGGGTCTTGGAGGTCGGCATCGATGACGAGAACGACGTCGCCTTGTACATGAGAGAGTCCTGCTGTAACGGCGGATTGGTGGCCGAAGTTTCGGGAGAGCTTTAGTAAGGAGATAGAGGGGTTCTTTTCTCTTTCTTCTAAGATCTGAGAGACAGAGTCGTCACGAGATCCGTCATCGATGAGGAGGAGTTCGTAACCAGCAAGGCCGAGGCTCTCTACCGCGGCGACCATTGTAGAGATAAAGTCTCGGATGCCCTCTGATTCGTTGTAGACAGGGGAGACGATGCCGAGCTTGGTAGTAGAGAGAGAGCGCATAGGGATTAGTTCTGGTGTGGTGGGATGAGGGCGAGGCCGAACCGTCCTTGCAGACCGTCCTTCCAGTGTGGCCAATCGATAATAAGATCGTCTAGTACTTTAATATGAGGAAAGCGTTTTTGTAGGTCAGGGTAGCGCTTGGCTAATCCAGGGTTTCTACCGTCATGGGCTTTACGCGACTTTTCCCAGATGATGAGAGCGCCGTGTTGCTGAACTAGCTCGTCGGTGAGGTAAGGGGAGCGTTCCAGATTTGCGCGGATCATGAGCTTTGGACGCTCTTTTGCATAGGTCGCTACGATCGCTCCTTCCCACTCCTTCCCAATGACGTATTGGAGGGGGGCATGGTTGGTTTGGTTGTACCATGCTTGCTCGGCTAGTGAGGCAAGGGTTTGACCAGGGTAATTAAGCTTTTCGGGTTTACCTTTATAGAATGGGGCGAGGCCATACACGATAATGATGGCGAGGAGGCCGAGAGAGCCCATGATGAGAGCACTTCGTTGAGCGGACTTACTCTGTTCTGGAATCCGAAAGGCTGAGACACCCCACAGGCCGAGAGCTAGGGGCATAGGAGAGGCCCACATCGTGACGGGGCGGATGCCAAAGAGCAGCGAGAGTGCTCCTAGGAAGAGGAGTCCTCCCCAGGCGAGGCCGTCTAGTCCTTTGGTATCGTCGTCCGAGCTCTGTTCTGTACTGCGTCCGCAGAAGAATACGATCAAGGCGGGAATGAGGATCCCTCCTTGTGATAGGATATATTCTACGGGGTACCAGAGGTGCCTAGTGAGGAAGCTGGCGGATTCTCCGTCTGCGCGCTTCATCCCGTAGGTGAGGGTCATGTATTCATGCTCATGCATCCACAGCAGATGTGGAAGAAAGAGGAGGGCGGAGGTGAGGGCTGCGAGATAGAGACCGGGGGACTTCAGTACCTGGATGAGTTGGCCGCGACGAAGCCAGTAAGCAAAGAGAGGGATCAGTAGCCAGACGGCGAGATACTTAGTCAGTGCACCGAGGCCGATGCAGAGACCTAGCCCGAGCCAGTGGAGCCATTGGGTGCGGTCGTGCGGACGTGCTGCACGGATGCCGCAGTACCATCCCCATGCCCAGAAGGGGAGTTGGAGGATGTTGACGTTGAACTCGATGGAGATGTATTGATAATAGTAAATCAGCTCGAGTACGAGGACTGCCATGGTGGCACGAGCGGGTGAGAGGTGATGGAGACGCGCGATGCGATAAATACCGAATCCTGCGATGACTACACAGAGGGCGCTGAGGAAGTAGAGCCCTAAGTCGCGACCGATCTCGAAGAAGAACTTGGCGACCCAGGCGCTGAGGGGCGGGTGCTTGTCATATCCCCATTCCCAGGCATTGCCCCACATGATCGCCTCCACGGTGTCGAGTGGGAGGCAGGTAGTCGAGAGGGCTGGGATCAGTGACCAGAGGAGGAGATGGAGGGCTCCCCAGATCAATAATGGGCGAGGAAGAGACAGCATATTGGGAGATGAAGCTGTTTCTTTCTTGTATGACATGCAATCAAAAAAGTAAGGTCTTCCTCACATCTGGTACGGTGGTGCCTAGGAATATAAAGATATGAAAGAGAAGATCCAGCAGCTCAAATGGAAGGTAGAATATTACCTCTATCTCGCTTTTGAATACTTGTTGGCGCGATTGAGCTTGGAGTGTGTCTATGAGATCGGAGCCTATGTGGGGGTTATGCTGTATCACTTGAGCCGTCCGTACCGTTGTATCGTGAGGCGTAATCTCTATGTTTGCCTCGGGCGAGAGCCCTCAGAGGAGGAGGTGAAGGAGGTCTTTTGGCATAATGGGGGGAATATGGTGTCGACCTTTGCGGTGGCGCGTAAGTCTGATCTGCGGCTCGATGATCA
>WTJZ01000024.1:0-3861 GCA_011524615.1 Akkermansiaceae bacterium
TATAGGTGCCAGTATGCAGCTCAGACCAGTTGAGATAGTCTTCATTGGTACTGTAAGTAGATGAGGTAAGAGCCAAGAGGTAGCGGCCAGCTCCGTATGAGATAGAGATGTTTCTTTGGCTTATGTCATTATTTGGATTATGGTTAGTTTCTGACCAATTTGCTCCGTCTGTACTATAGAAAATATCATCCCAGTAATTGATGAGCATAAAGCGAGAGCCATCCCAGATCACTTTTATCGGATAGATTGAATAGCTATTAGGCAAGGATGTGGCTGTCGACCATGTTATACCGTAGTCGTTCGAGAATAAAATCTCTGAGTAGGTAGTCTGAGTAGTGCTGTCATAGTAGGCTTGAGTGACTACTAATACATCATTGCCGAATGCTATATCATGACATTTTATGGTATTACCTGAGCTCCTCTCGGTCCAGGATGATAGATCGGTAGAGGTGGCGATATAGCCAGCATCTCCTACAACGATCCAGTTACTGCCAGAGTAAGCAATTCCATTTAAGTTAGAAGAAGAGCTTAGATCTGCGTATTGCCAGGTAGAGAAGTCATCTGTGGAGAGTATACATGAGAACCATGTCCCAGTAGAGAAGTTATACCTACGGCCAGATAGCGCAAAAGTAGTTCCATCGGTGGTGACATCTTCGATATCAAAGAAGCCTCCGAGCTCCGACTGTCCGTATTCTGACCAACTGTCGGTATTAGAGTTATAGATTGCTACGGTACCCCACATTGCGGCGAATAGATAGTCACCACAGGCCTCTAGCTTGGTGGCCGTATCAGAGAGCGTAGTCATCGTCGAGAGGGTAGAGAGGGGATCGGAGATCGTGATCTCTTGTTCTGTGTAGAGAGGGAAGGAGTTTCCATCACTGACATTGACCCCGACTGTGAAGGTGCCACCAGTACTGTATGTATGACGGTTGATATTATTGGTAGAGCTATTCCCATCACCAAAGGTGAATTCGTAGCTGAGCGCATCTCCATCAGGATCTGATGCAAAGGCAGTCATGAGCACTGGGGTGTCGACATCTGCAGAGCTGCTGGCATAGAGAGTGAGGTTCTCGGGGACTCCGGTCACATTAAATCCGATATCGGCTGTCATCACGGAGCCATTGGTGGAGATATTCTCGACGATGACGGCTGAGGTGCTCCCGTCATTAGCACTAGAACTAGGAGTAGAGGTCGGGGTGAAGCTCTGTCCCGTACTCCAGAAGTCACCAGCATCATGATAACTACCAGTCTCAATCTCTCCTAAGCCATCAGCTTGGACTACCTTGATGAGCTTATCGGTGGTGTAGGAATTATCATTTACATAGCCGTAACTGGCGGAGCCTCCCCACTCGGCATCGATATGCCAGATTAGTAGTCCTTCGCCGTTATAGGCGTTTGAGTCGTTTCCGACATCTTGGCTGTTCTCTATGATGAAGAACTCCGTCAAGAGGTCGTCATCATCAGTATTCTCGATGTTTGGCCAGACAGCATACGCCTTATTGCCTGAGAGAGAGGTATCGCTACGCGCATTGAGGGTAACTGTTTGTGGTGCTCCTGAGTTAATGATGACAGGGTCCTGCCAATCTAGAATCCACTTGAAGAAGGGGTTAATATCTCCATCACCACCCATGAGGCCGATTCCTCCGACACCTCCATTATTACCTGTATCTCCATCATAGTCGTAGATATCAGGCAGGCCTAGCTTGTGGCCTAGCTCGTGGATGAGGGTGCTAGGGTTAAAGTCATTAGTCGAGCGGAGGGCTAGACGTTGACGAGTGAAATCCTCAATACTGATTCCGTCATAGGTTACATCGCCGACATTGGCACCGAAGGAGAACCCCCACCAATAGGATGCCCAAGTCCCATTAGGTCCACAAAAGATGATATTGCAGGAATCTAAGTCTCCATCACTATCATTATCATATTGTGAAAAGTCGACAGAAGCGTCCAGAGCATCAAGTGCGGGCTTGATAATAGTATCGTAGAAGAATTGTGAGTTACTGCTCGAGGTGTCTGCAGGTTCATATGCGGAACGATTGTTCGGCATGGTATGCAGATAGACATCACCAGTGATCGTGAGGAGATTATTAGAGGCTCTCAGGAAGTAATCGCTGACACTGTCGTTACCAGGGTATGAAGTGTTAGCGGTAGTGGTACCAGAACCAAAGATGTTGTCAGATATACTACTAAGAGTAATCGCGTCAGAAGTGTCACCGTCATCATCGGGGTCAGCGAGTCGATAGTCGGCGAACTCGACGACGATTACCATGGTTTTGACATCATTTCCTATGCTCGGCATCTGCGAGTAGCTAGATCCTCCAGGTACAGCTGCGCTCTCAAGAGTATCTAATGATGGACTCAGAGCCTGCTCGATTTCATCCTCCGTGTAACCGATGGTCTCAAGACGGGCTCGTTGTACGCGGTCGCGGGCTTTGGTAATTAAGTCAGAGCTCATTCTGTGTTGCTCTGAATCAGAAAGTGATTGCTGGTATTCCTCCCATTGACCAGCATCTTTGATCTGTTGCTCGTCTTCATGGGTGAGAGAGACGTGGGCGGTCAATGTACCCGTAATGAGGGTAATCATCATTAGAAGCCTGGTGATAGTGGTCATGAGCTAAGTATTGAATTTGGTGAAGACTGGGGAGGGTCTCTCCCTGCTGTGAGAAGTCAATTTCACGGATGAGTTGATGTAATATCTCAAGCTTATCTTTAAGTGATAAATGCAATCAATTCAAACTTAACTTGTTGATTTGTTCTTTGGTTGATGAGGCTATCTACATTGATGAGAAATGGGTTCATCAATGCGTAAATATTGTTTTTGTGTGTGGTTATTTGGAGGGGAAGGAGGGGAACGCTACTGTGTAAGTAAAGGAGAGTGCCCATTAAGTCACTCTCGGGTCTCTTGAACCTGTCTCTGATTCAATAAAACCCGAGTAGTACCGCATCATGAGTGCGATATGTAAGAGGGAAGGCTAGGAGGCTTGTTGATCTTCTGCCATTTCAGCTGCGTCATGCTTTTTCCCTAGGTGAATTCCAATTAATCCAGTGATAAGAGCTACGCTCGCACCAAAGAAAAGGTACTGAGGGAGAGTAAGCTCGAATAGGTACTCTCCTGTAAGGGTGATCAACCAGATCCAAAAGACATCACCTCCACGGTAGATGGCCACGTCGATGATCGGCTTGGTTTTGAACCTCGCTTCTGAGCTCACGGCTGTATACAGAATTTCCCTGCTGGGGCGAGTAACCGCGTAGTTCCCGGCTCTACGCACCACTTGGAGGGCTAGTACTAGCATAATGGCAGGATGGAGGCTCAGGGCGACAATCAAGACTGCAACGAGTAATGGGATAATCCCTAGAGAGGTGGAGAGGCCAAACTTTTGCGTGATACGGTTGGTCGCAAATATACCAATTAAGATCGTCAGGGTGTTGGTGATGAGCTCTACGCTACCTAGGAGCTCTTTGCGTTCAATGCGTGTGTAATCTTCTAGTAGGCCTGTTTGGATGTAGTAGAGAAAGGCACTGACTCCTGTGAGGAAAAAGATGAAGGCTGCAATGCCTTTCAGCTTATTATGAGAGATTAACTCCTGAAACCCTGAAAAAGGATTCGTGTTGAGCGACACCTTGCCAATACCGGACTGATTGGTGCTATTACTCGATCGATTGAGCAGCTTGATCAACGGTAAGGTAAGGACAAGTGTGACGGCCGTAATGATCAAAATATTTTCTACGCTGAGATTACTAGCGAACTGAATAATCAAAAGCGGACCCGCAATGGCACCTGCACTTGCGCCAATATTAATAAAGCCAAAGAGGCGCTTGCTCTCTTCCTTAGTATATTTCTGTGAGAGAAAGCTCCAGAAA
>WTJZ01000024.1:3871-14910 GCA_011524615.1 Akkermansiaceae bacterium
CGACCAAACGTAGAAAATTTTCCCTAAAAGAGAGGGGGCAGCTCCTAGCTTGAAGGCGGCAAAAATGACCGTAAAAGTGGAGGCGAAAAAGATAAAGACCGCAGGTACCAGTGTTTTGGGAGAAAACTTGGAGCCTAAAAAGTTGTAAACGGAGACCGCTATAGTCGAGACGATGAAGGTAAACGTCCATTGCATAGGAAGGGCGATATCTCCCCAATCACTAGGCAAGGCATCACGAACAGGTTTCATGATTTGATATGATGCCATAAGCATGAAGATAAAGAGGAAGGAGATCAATGCGTCTTTGAGCTCGTGAGGCGCGATCTTAGTGAGTTTTGAGATGAGAGCGGTCATGTGAAATCAGCGATGAGGAAAGAGGGATGTGTAGATCGTTACCAAGGGAGTCTGGAGCCATCATAGTACCAGAACCCGCCTGATTGCTTAGGTGTGAGTGTTTCGATGACATGTTTGAGCTTAGGCATCGATTCTGCAGGGGATAGCTTGCCTCGTGCAGTTCCCATATCGGTGGCATTATGACCAGGGGCAACAGAGGCGACAATGAATCCTTTTGGCTGGAGTTGGGAGTTGAGAACGACCGTCACCATATTGATTCCAGCCTTAGAGAGACGGTAGCCCATGGCCCCGCCACCTTTACGACTCAGCATCCCTGAACGAGAGGATACGTTGATGATTCGCTTGCCTGTTCCAGCATTTAGGTTTGGTAAGAGTGCCTGCGTGACAAAGAGAGGTCCCATGGTATTGACGGCATGGCATAGTTCGATCTCTTTTCGCGTTACGTTATGGATGGTATCCATCTTGGTGCCGATCTTATTGGGGCCGAAGTAGCCCGCATTGTTGATCAGGATATCGAGAGGCTTCCCTTTCAGCGTTTTGGCCAAGGCTGAGATGCTCTCCTCAGAGGTGACATCGAGTTGTAAAACGTGAGCCCCCGTTTCTTTGAGTTCGGTCGCGGCTTCTGGTTTACGAGCGGTACCGTAGACGGTGTAGCCATCCTTGAGGAACTGCTTGCAGAGCTCTAGACCGAGGCCTCTGTTAGCGCCTGTGATGAGTACAGATGGAGGGGCTGTTTCTGCAAAGCTGAGGCAGATAGAACTCACTATAGTGAGTAGGGTGGTGATGATCTTCATTGTATTATGTGTATAGAATGTATTGCAGGTCGGGGTGTCGAAGGTTGAGCCTGATCCCAGAGATGGGAAGGCTGAGGCTGAAGAGCAGGTGAAGCTGTAGAGGCGTAGCTCTTAGAGTGTTGGTGAATACGTTTGCCCTTTTGCTAACTGGATCACGGGAGATAATTTCCCTGCGTAGTAGACCCGGATGGAGGTGTCGACATCGGCCTCGATCGTGGCGGATGTTAGGCTTCCCTCGTTCCAACTGAGATCGACTTGTACTCCACCTCTGGCTTTGAGCCCTGAGATGTTCCCTTTTGCCCATGCTGATGGTAAGGCGGGGAGGAGGTGGAGAATATAAGGGGCACTCTTCAGTGAGTTCGGTGGCACGACTGCGGAGAAGGAGTTTTGTTCCTGTTCTTGGTAGGCTACATAGACTGCTTTGTTGATGTCATCGGTATCATTGTTGATACTTCTGAGGTGGCTCTGAAGGAGCATTTCGCAGACACCAGCGGCACCTCCGAAGTTACCATCGATCTGGAACGGGGGGTGGAAGTCGAAGAGGTTAGGGTATGAGCGCTGAGAGGTGAGGAAGCGGTAGATTTGATGGGCCTTATCTCCATTATGGAGCCTTGCCCAGAAGCAGGTCTTCCATGCAGAGCTCCAACCTGTGGATTCGTCCCCACGGTGACGCATGGTTGTTTCGATAGCCTTATTGATTGTCGGGGTAGCAATAGGTGAGAAGTCACGCCCCGGGTGCAGGGCGATGATATGAGAGATGTGTCGATGTGTATTATTCGGATCGTCTCGGTCATCTGGCCACTCTTGGAGTTGACCATGTTGTCCAATTTTTTGAGGAGTGAGCTTAGGGATCGTTTGTCTGAGCCTCTGGCGGAGTTCGGCATCACAGTCTAACTCTTCGCTCGCCATGATGACGTCTGTGAAGAGGTTGACGAGGAGTTGTTGGTCCCATGAGGCGCCATAACATTGCTTATTGAGGCGGCTAGCGGAGCGTTTATCCCCCTTTACTTTATAATTATTTTCTGGTGACCAAGTCGGATAGACGAGGAGAGAGCCGTCTTTCCACGGAGAGAGGAACTCTAAGAAGAATTCTGCAGAGCCTTTGAGAATAGGGTAGATGGTGGCTAGGTATTCTGGGTCTTGGTTATAAGTGTAGTGATCATAGAGGTTTTGGCAGAGCCAATGTCCGCCCTGCTGAGCTCTACGACCATGCTCGTTTTGACCAGTGAAGCCATAGACATTTCCATTTAGTCCAACAGACCATCCCTTGGAGATACCATAATTCTCCTGTGCGGTGTACGTGCCTGACTCAGCGAGAACCTTTAACCAAGCGGTGTAAGGTTCGAAGCATTCACTGAGATTCGTAGGATCTGGCATCCAGTAATTCATCTGAACGTTGATATCGGTATGGTAATCGCAGTTCCACTTAGGCTTTTGGTCTGCATTCCAGATGCCCTGTAGGTTCGATGGGACTGGAGCACCGCGTGAGCATGCGATCTGCAGGTAACGAGCATAGGTGAAGTAGAGGTTCTCGAGTTCCGTGCTGGATCCTCTCTTGATGAGCTCATTAGTCGGGAGTTGGGATGCCTCATGAGCGAGGGATAAGACGCATCGATTCATGAGGCGTTGATAATCCTCGATATGCTGAGCTCTAAGAGAGGTGTACCCAAGCGCACTGGCATCCTGTAGTGTTTGACTCACCTCCTTATTAAACTCTCGTCCAGAAAAGTGAGGAAAGCTAGGGAGGTAATCTGTAAAGGCGGTGATAATAAAGGTGGTGTCACGAGCCTCTGAGATGTGCATTGCTCCATCTTGGTAGATCACCTGGCCGTCGGTAAGGACCTTGATGCCAAGCTGGAACTCGATATCATTCTCAACCATGGCAACGGCGCCAGAATGGAGGAGGGTATTGTTCTCGAATGATTCTTGAATCGCTTTATTCTCATCGTGCACCTTGAGCGATAGGGAGTGAGTCTGTGATCCCGTGAAGCGAGCGATGTTGACATCATGAGGGTGACTGGTGAAGTACTCTCGTTGGAAGTCCTGCCCCTCATGGGTATAGGAGACCGTTCCTATTCCAGACTCTAGATCGAGGGATCTCTTGTAATCTTTAATCTTCTTAGGTTGGTGCCCGGTATCTAGGGTGAGGTTTAGAAAGCGTGCGTAGTTACCGAGTGGTTCCTTGGTCGAGAGGTATTTGGTAGAGATCGCTTCCATGCTGCCCTCCTGTGTGCCGAATTGTTCTTCTTCATAGGCCTTTCTTACGGTGGGGAGGTGTTGTGCGGCATTAGCTCTCGCCCCTGACTGTACTACAGGAGACATCCCGCGCTTAGCCCCGGTCCAGAGTGTGATTTCATTGAGGAGGAGTCTCTCTTGAGCTACTCCACCTGAGAACATACAACCGAGTCGGCCATTCCCGAGAGGCAGGGCTTCCTGCATGTAACGCGATTTACCTGGTTGAAAATTAGAGCCGAGGTCATCTGTCGCAGGTTTTGTGTACCATAGTGAGGATGCGTGTACTGCAGACGTGAGCGATAATAGTGATACTAAGAGCGAGAGAGGGCGTCTCAGGCTTGTTTTCCTCGGAGGTGAGGAGGCCAGCGATGAGCTAGCGGCTGTTAATGGTGCGTTAGAGGCATTAGGGATCACGTTCATACTCATAGATACGCAAGGTTCTACGATGATTTAGTGACTATATCCATCATATAACTGGATTATTAACGTAGTAGGTGCTGTTCTAGATAGAATAGGACAAGTACTGGTGCCACGGATGAGAGTTCAGTACTTGTGGCGCTTTTCTCACTATTTGGTCATGAGAAAAGAATATTTTTGAGCCGTCAATGACTCTCTATCGCGAGTCATTGACCAGTCTGGCGTCAAGCCTATCGACGGCGACGTGCAATAAGAGCTAACCCACCTAGGCCAAGCAGTGCCACAGAAGTTGGTTCAGGAACTGAATCTGTAGCTGTTACATTGAAGCCCAGAATAAAGTCTCTGAATTCATACGATCCGGTACTAGCTCCAAGTAAAGTGAAATAGCCAGACTCACGATCAGTAGAGAGTAAATCAGTAGAGTCCCATCCATCAATGTCATCTAAGTTATAGCGGTTCCCAGATGTTCCTGTACCTGCAGCAAAGTTTGCTTCTGTAAAGTTAGAGTTTGCCGTGTTAGCGATGATTTGGTCGGTAGTAGCAGTGAATTGGAATGGGTTACGAAATGATGTTGTGATAGACTCGCCAATAACATTAGAGTCATCAATACTGTAGGAAATAGATACTAGGTTTGTTGCGAGAGTCTTGAAGAATATGTCTGTGTCTTCAACAAGTCGTTCAGTGTAGTCAATAACTAAGCTAAGAGTGACATATCCATCATCTGCTAGGGAAGAGGTGCCGTTACCGTTGAAATCACCAATAGCTTCGAAAGTGATCGTTGTCACTGTGTCGACTTCCGAGAATGTTTCATTTTGAAAGGTGATTGTATCAGTGCCAGTACTGGCTAAAATGCTTTGGTCATTGTTACGAATACCAAAAACGGTAAAGGTGCCCGCAGAAGCTCCGAGAGTAAGGAATAATAATGGAATGATTGTGCTTTTCATAGATTTAATAATTAGTTTAGCGATTTTTTTGTGGAGCATTTTTGCTCTTCACTAAACATCTACGGTGTGTCGAACGAGGGGGGGGACAAAGCAGGTGCGTTTTTTCTCTGAATTTTTTGGAAAGCCGGTTATTGGGGGGCGTATCTAAAGGGGCAATGCATTGGTAGTAGTCTTTTAGAGTCTCCATGAAGGGGAAATATGTGTAATGGAGAAAGATTTTTGATGGTACAAATATGCGCTAATTGAAATTTTTTTTGACGTGTGTTTGTTGTTTTAGAGATTGATTTTTATTTTTACGGCTAGTAATAACCAAGAGAGGATGAGTGTTAATCAGACGAGCCATACTTTACTGCAGCGAGCGCTGAATTTAGATGATGAGGAAGCTTGGGAGATTCTGTATAAGCGATACCACACATTTATTCTTCATATACTTCGGCAGTATGGGATTCATGATGCTGAAGATTTGGCACAAGAAGTGTTGCTAGGTCTGACTAAGAAACTGAAATCCTACGATAGGAGTAAGGCCAAGTTTAGGACTTGGTTGAATACTGTTACGAAGAATGCTCTCTTTGAATACTCTCGTAAAAAAAATAGGCGTCTCAAGCTCTTAGACAAATATATGGGAGACGTTATAGGGGATTCTGCTGAAGAGGACCAGTTGGAAAAGCACGTAGAAGAAGAATGGAAAGCTTACGTCTCTAAGATAGCGTTTAATAAGGTAAAGCAATCATACCGAGGCAATGCGATAAGGGTGTTTGAGCTCGCGGTAGCAGGCAAAACGAATCCAGAAATATCAGAGGCTCTAGGGCTCTCGCTTTCATCTGTTACTACATTAAAGAAGCGGGTTAAGAGTTCATTGCATGCTGCGGTAAGAGCTACTATTGCTGACCTAGAACAATATTAATAAGAGTGATGGAAGAGGCTAATGAGGAGTGGAGCACTAGTTTTTGGTCTGAACTCTATGAAGAGGCATCAGAACCGGAGACGCTCGATGACTCCTGTCCATCTCTGACTGATTTAGAGGCTGTATCTGAGAGGTATGGTGATTTTGTTAAGATTGGTACAGGTGCGATCAAGAATGTGCATCAGTGTCTAGACCATCGGGCGAAGCGTCTCGTTGCTTATGCCACCGTGAAGGAAGGTCTTGACCCTATCTTCTATGAACTCCTGCTACATGAGGCGTGGTTAACTTCATCATTACAGCATCCGAATATTATCAAAGTGTACGATGTGGGGGTAGGAGAGAATCGCTTACCCTACTTTACGATGGACTTAAAGGGGAATACGACCTTAGCGGATATTCAAGGAAGTAGTTCCATCCGTGACTTATTAATAGTTTTCCTTAAAGTGTGTGATGCTGTTGCCTATGCACACAAGGAAGGGGTAGTTCACCTCGACTTAAAGCCTGAAAATATCCAATGTGATCGTTTCGGAGAAGTATTAGTGTGTGACTGGGGCATCGGTAAGAGGCTTCAGGAGGGGGAGTGGGAAATGAGTGGGATACTAGAAGGAAGCAATCGGTCGGATACATTGATTGGTGAGGTCAGAGGATCTGTGGGCTACATGGCTCCAGAGCAGATAGAAGGTTCTCCACGGAAAGATGAGCGCACGGATATCTTTGCATTGGGTGCTATTCTGTACTTCTTGCTTAATGGTAAAGCCCCCTTTGCAGCTGAGTCGATAGCTGAGTCCCTGCAGCGCACAAAGGATGGAGTCTATGATGTGTATCAAGGAGGGAGCTCGGTGGGGGAATACATCGGGCTCAATGCTATAATCAAAAGAGCAATTCACGTCGATAAAGCGCAAAGGTTTCAGCAAGTGCAAGACGTGCGAGAAGAGGTAGAAAGATGTCTAGGTGGTTACATGACCAAGACCGAGCGACCATCGCTGACGAGAAAGACGTGGCTATTTCTGAAACGTCATGGAATTAAGGCAACTATTGTGGCGGTAGCTTTAATGATTACCAGTCTACTGGGAGTACTGAACCTTAATGAGAGACGGGTGAAAGAGGTGGCTCAAAATGAAGCTTATCAACTCTCTCATGAGTTAGACGAGATGCTACAGAGTCAAGCGGTAATAGACGATGTGATTGTTGACCGTCGTTCTGAGTTGATTCAAAGAGTGATGAGGAGGTCTAGTAAGGTATTGCAGAGGCAATATACAGAGCCCGACTTTGTAGAATATATACGGGAGCAAGAGATTTTGTTGAAGAAGGCGCTCCAACTTAACCCTGACCTTCTTCTCGCACGTTATACATTATCCCATATTTATCTCATACAGATGAATGTAAAAGGGTATCATGAGTATCGGGTTCAGGATATACAAAACCCTAAACGAAAAGAGCTGGCGGAAGCTCTAAAGCTGTTCGCTCACTATTCGTATAGTGCGGAAAGTCGACCTGAGATTTCGGAAATTGCAGCCTTAATTGATGCCTTGGACCCTCTAGAGTACTCTCATTACGACTTAGTCGAGTCTATGATGAGGTATGACCTGGAGGCTAGAACAGAACAGGGAGATTATTCAGCCCTCATGATGGAGATGCTAGAATACTACAATCGTAAGAATGGATGCGAGGGAGTGCTAAAGCAGGGGATGTTGACCATCGAGAGCGAAGGCGGGCTCAGGTTACGTAACTCTCATGAGAATAGTATGTCGATTCTATCACTATGTGAATTATCTCAGTGTAGTGTCTCAAGTACAGACTGGGTTAATCTCGTCCACTTTGATCATACACATATATCTATCCTAGACCTACATCGAGTAAAGGAAGTGATCGCGGCCGACGTGACTGTGAACGGGTTAGAAGAATTGGTTCTGAGTGAGACCTGCGATGCACAGTCGATTAGCTCTAAGGTTAATTCTGATCGGAAGTATTCTGTTCTTCTGCAGTAATTGGAGTTTAGCGAAGGGTGGCGCTCAGCCTGATGAATAGCTGAGGGGAGATACTCGGAATCGTTAGTTCTACGTCAGTATTCTCGGAGTCTATTAAAGTGCTGGTCCAATTCTCCATGTCTGTACCGTACTCGATATATTGGAGCGTATCATGAATAGAGGCGCTAGAGCGTTGGTAACAAACGGTGGTCGTATCTCCATCAATGGTATAGCTAATTTCAGGTTCAAAGTTTTTCTCATCGTTGGAGGAATTCAGGATGTATTCCATCACATTAAGGCGCCCATCAGCATCATCATCCAGTAGTGGAGTCCTTTTTACTGTTAGGTTTTCTGTTCTCTCCCAGGTGTCATAGCATACAAATTCGTCGTAAAGTTCGGCAACCTCAGAGGCAGAAAGGATATAGTTAAAGATTCGGAAGTCATCAACAGTACCGACAAAGTTTCCTGAGCTGGGGGCTGCGCAGCCAAGATAGGCAGTCGTTATGGTGGATATAGGGAGAGTTTGTGCTGATTTTTCATCCCAGAGCTGACCGTCTAGGTAGACTTGCATAGATCCTAGAGTAGTGTCTTTGGTGAATACCCAATGATGCCACGTGTCGTCATATGCTTCGGTAGAGAGTTTACTCGTTCTATTGTACACCCCACCAACAGAACCTACATCCCAAATCACGCGACCGTTCGAATGCGGGAGATAAAGTTGCATGACGTGGGTCGCAGCGGCGTCGCGGCATTTGAGTAAGGTGTCTGCTCTTGGTTGAGAATTGGAGTCACCTTTGACCCAGATCGAGAGGCTAATGGTGTCATCGATTTGAGCAAATGCCTCTGAAGGGAGGGTGATATAGTCATCGAGCCCATCAAGAGTAATCGCATGACCGCCTTTGCCAGCTACCCAGCTCCCTCCAGATAACAGCGCTGAGAAATTATTACCAGAGAGGTCAGATAGGATTGGGGACTCGTCGTTCATTTCCCAATGAGCGATTAACTGTGAACCCGAATAGTATCGGTTAATCGATGTACTAGGGGAAAAGATGATGCGATCAATGGGGAGAACCTGTGTATCCTGTAATGATGCTGTGAGAGTGATGAGGTCTCCTTCGGTTAAAAAGACATTGGGAATCGTCATCCGCTCTGTAATGAGGTGAGAGTCTGAGTTTGCAAGAAGAGGTACGGTAATAGTTGTCGAGTATGGCTCCACGGTCAGTGTAGAGTTTGTTTCTCCACTTTCCTTAAAGAAGTCGATGTAGATATCATAGACTCCATTAAAGCTTTGCCAAAATTCAATTTCTCTCGAGCCGGAAGTATTAAAGCTAGTGAAGCCATTACCTGAAGCGTAAGCGGCACCAAAAGTGGAATCAAAAGTCGTATTTAAGTTTTCCAAGTCTTCTGTTTCGATGAGGAACGCCTGATTGAGTACGATGGTATCTGTAGCCGCGTACGTTCCGCTCTGATACTGGATATGCAGTTCTATACTAGAGTTATGTTCCACTTTGATCAGAGGAGAACGTTGCAATCTCTTGCTCGCTTGGCTAATAAGAGCGCTCGAATGAGAGGAGCTCCAACTGTCTTGTAGTAGGCCATCGATATAGAGCTCATATGTTGCTAATGCGGTGTCATAGTAGATCGTGTCGATATGATAGAGTCCCTCGTGTAAACCCTCATGTGCTAATGTTAGAGTACTGTCTGCTGTAGTGGATATGTAAGCACCATGATCTGCTAACTCAGAGGTGACAGTAGTGCAGTTCGTGAGAACCTGTTCTTCTGCCGCGTAACTCTGCACTAAACTATAGGGTGTCGGTGCGTATGAAGCGATCGTTGAGTCGCCAGATAGGTAGCCTAACTCTGAGAGAAACGTATCTGCCCTTTCGACAGCTTCTACGTAATCAGCTCGGCCATAATTGTAGAAGCCGTGATCAGCGCCGGGGAAGATGTAGTAGTGAGAATCGACACCCAAAGAGATGAGTTGTTCATGAAAGTCCTCTACCACAGATGGAGTGATCAGGGTATCTAGCTCCCCACTAAGATGAAGCAGAGGTGGGACGGTAGCATTTGCCTGAAAGTATGGCGAAATATCAAGATAGTCTTCCCCGAAATATTGATTACCATAACCTGCAGGAGAATTATCAATGACGGCATTGAAGAGAATGACTGCGTTTGGCTTCGAGAGGAGATTGGTATCATCTGTACTCTCTACAAAGCTTGATTCTGGTAATACTGCAGTACAAGCCGCGAGGTGTCCTCCTGCAGAGCCTCCTGAGGCAATTACCTTATCGGGGTCAATTCCTAGATTAGAGGCGTTTGCCCTTACCCATCTGATGGCACTGCGCGCATCCTTGACACTCTCATATGGCGAGGATTGATGGACCTTGGTGATACGGTAGTCAGCGGTTAATGCTACTATACCACGAGAGGCAAAGTAATCGGCAAAAGGAGCAAAAGAGGTTTGATCCCCTTGGACCCAGCCTCCGCCGAAGAAGAAGAGGATGACAGGGCGAGTGTCTGTAGAAGTGTGTTCCTCAGGATAGTAAGCATAGAGGTCTAATGCAATTCCGTCGACTTCCTTGTAGGTGAAAATTTCATCGGGGAGGAAGCCTGGCGTCTCTGCTTCAGCGATGAAAAGCGTGGCCGTTAGGAGGATAGGTATTTGTAAAATAAGTCGATAATAACTGAGGATGCGATTCATTGATGATATCTATGGGATATCTCAGTGAGAGGTGGACAGTTAGAGGAACTTTTTTACATACGAGTTGAGGTTTTGGAGAGTATTTGCCTCAGCTGATTTGGGATCGATCATTGTGAAATCAACGAAGTCAAACCCTGGGCCCACCGAGCAACCTACTAGAACTTCGTCCGATAGTGGCTCTGCGGCTTGCCAATAATGAGCAGGTATTACGTAGCAATAACATTGGTTCTCAGGGGTGAGATCGATGTGTCCGAGTGCCTCAGAGTCACCGTCCCAGAACCAGAGTCGGAGCTTACCTTGGTAGAGGTTCCATACTTCATCGGAGGTGACTTTATGAAATTTACTTACTTCGCCATTCTTGAGGTGAAAGTAGATATGAGTGAGGGCAGATCGATGATCGCCATAGGAGGTAGTGATCTGAGAAATGGAGCGGAAGACTTCTTGGAAGCGGCCGCCTTCTGGGTGGGGAATGAGTTCTGAGGGCGTCATATGTTAACGGGTTCTGCGAGATAGTAGCATGAGTAAGAGGGGACTCCACAGAATGATTCGTTCCCCTAGGGATAGGGTCCACTCTCCATGAGTAGCGAGCCGGTAAGGTAGGAGGAAGTAGATGAATGAGGTGATGCTAAAGGCGATGATCGTTACCCGATGTCGGGTGTGTGAGAAGGGGAGAAGCCACGTAAAATACAATGCATGAACCATGGGGGGTGATGCTAAAATTGC
>WTJZ01000149.1 GCA_011524615.1 Akkermansiaceae bacterium
TTCTTAGGGCTTTTTTATTATGAAATATTCATTTTTATGTCTTTGTGTGTGTTCCAGTTATGCGAGTGCAGCCACTGTGGATGTATTTTTTTTCTCGGGACAGAGTAACGCCTCCGGACGTGCAGGCAGTGGCTACAGCGTAGATGCATTAGATAGCCAAGTAGAGTATTACTATTATACTGATGGACCGGTTGGCTCGATAAGTAGCTCGGGAGGTTTTACTACTCTTGGGGCTCTCGATACAGGATATTATGGTTCTGAAATTAATATTGGCCGAGGTCTAGTCTCTGCTGGGTATAATCCTGCAATTATTAAGGTGGCGCTGGGCGGGAGAACGTTAGGTCATCCTAGTCATTGGGGGGTAACAGATACAAGTACGCAATCAGCGTGGGCTCAATGGAAGAGCCATGTCAGCTCTGCTTTAACTGAGATCATAGATCGCGGAGATACTCCTGTCTTACGTGCCTTCTTCTGGAACCAAGGTGAATCTGATGCTGCTAATCAAGAATATGCCGATGCGTATGAAGCGAATTTTACAGTGTTTGTCTCATCAGTTTATGAAGAGTTAGCATCTTATGGTAGTGACGACATGAGGTTCATTACGGCTTTAACTCATGATACTTATGGGGATACTGTACCGTCTTCTTATGTTGATTCTGATGCCGTGCGCACGGCTCAGGTGAATGTGATGAACAGCTCATCTCTGTATTCCTACTTTGATACTAATGATATTTCTGACACAGGACTCTACAACGCAACTACGAACCCGTCAGGATTAATGATGGATAATCTGCACTTTAATGGGGCAGGGCTGGATTTAATCGGAGATCGGTTTGTGACCAGTTATACGGCTAGTGTACCAGAGCCTGCTACTGTTCTAAGCGGTGGTTTAGCCAGTATATGCCTCTTACTCAAACGACGTCGTCGAATGTCTTTAGCTTAAGGCTCTTTGTTAGCTTTGCTGATGATATTCCACTTTGGGGCTGAGCCAGTTCTTCGGTCTAGGTGTAAAGAATCAGGTAATAATGATCACTCTATATATGGTTCTTTGATTATCTGATATGCCGCTTGTTTTATTAGGTTTCAGCTCTGTGAGTAGCGCTCATTTCTCAGAAAGGCTTGTAGCGACAAACATCACCCTCTCTCGTGATTGAGAGGGTGATTAACTTCGGTTATTTGATTAAAGTGCTTATACGTGTTTTATAAAATGCGAAATCAGTTTTTGGAAATGCACGGTTTCGGTGCGCTGAAGGGGATATTGGGCTTTTGTAAGGCGCACTAGATCTTTTTATTCTGAGTGTATAGTATAAAACTTAGTATTGACTGGTTAAAAGTTCATTGAGTAGGTATGTTAGTAGAGACTGCCTAATGAAAGACGACCAGACTACAAGCTATTCCCTACTGGGACGTGCGCTCGATCTCTCTGATGAGGAAGCTTGGACAGAGCTTTATGAGCGATATACGAGTTTCATTTATTATTTATTGAGGCGCTTCAATGTGAACGAGCATGAGATGGATGATCTGGCTCAGCAGATCATGATTAAGTTGATGCACAAGGTGAAGCTTTATGATCGTAGTCAGGGTAAGTTTCGGTCTTGGTTTTCGACATTAGTGAGGAATGAAGTATTGACCCACTTTCGAAAGTTACAGGGGTATAATAAGAAGATTGAGCACTTCATCGAGAAAGGTGATAGCGAGGAGTTCTATGATGAGCTAGACGCTATTGTGACGAAGGAGTGGGAGGAGTATATTATCAAGGAGGCTCTTACTCGAGTGGAGAAGAGCTTCAAAGGGCAAGCCATAAAGGTCTTCAAACTCTGGATGGATGGAAAGAAGGTGGTGGAGATAGGAGAGACCTTAGGCCTGACTGTCAATACGGTATATAACCTGAAGGGAAGGGTGATGAAGAGTCTCAAGTTAGAAATCAGTGAGATGACGCAAGCTCTAGAATACGATGAGTGAACTATGGGATGACTCCTATAGTGATGTCCTCCGTGAGTTGGTACAGACGCATCGAGATGAGTATTCCACTGCTTATCATCTGCTTAATGAGGTAGAGGAGCGGTACTCAGAATTTACACCCATAGCAGGAGGAGCGCTGAAGGATGTCTCGTCTTGTTATGACAATACTGCTCAGCGGCGGGTGGCCTATGCGAAATTGAAGGAAGGCTTGCGCGGGAAGTTTGTCGACTTATTCATTCATGAGGCGTGGCTCACGACTGCGCTACAGCATCCTAATATTATCAAGGTGCATGACGTAGGAGTAGCATCTGATGGGCGCCCCTACTATACGATGGATCTTAAGGCGAATAAGAGCTTGAAAGACTTCATCCTGACTGAATTAGAGTTAGAGGTGCGACTACAAGCGTTCTTGATTATCTGTGGAGCGGTGAGCTATGCACATGGTCATGGGGTTCTCCATCTCGATCTCAAGCCTGATAATATTCAGTGTGATCAGTATGGTGAGGTACTCGTCTGCGACTGGGGATTGGGTAAAAAGATAGGCGATGAAGAGATCGTGGTGCATCTAGAGGAGGTGTCGGTGCATACGATGCACGGAGATGTCAAAGGGACTCCGGGTTATATGGCTCCTGAGCAGATCCATCAAGAGGTGGAGAAGAGTGAGCGAACTGATATCTATGCACTCGGGGCGATCTTACACTTTATCTTGACGCAGCATGCCCCATTCCAGGGAGATGAGCTATTGGCTCAAACGCTGCAGGCAGATATGGTCAGCCCTGGGCAGAATCACCCACATCTCAAGATTTCACCTAGCCTGGATGCTGTAGTGACCAAGGCAATGCGGCAAGATCCAGCGGATCGTTATGCTGAGGTGAGTGAGATGATCAGTGACGTACAACGTTATCTGAGTGGGCGGACGACGAGTGTGGAGGCGAAAAATCCGCTTCGTTCTCTGTTCTTGTTGATCAATAGGCATAAAACCGTCTCCTTAGTGACAGCGGTATTTACCTTGGCGTTAGCAATTTTTTCGTTCGTGGCGACTGATCTAGTTCAGCGGAAACGTGCTGAGGCCGAGGCGGCTCAGGGGCGCGTCGTTGTCCTCAGTGAGGAGAGGGCTGAGATGATTGACCAGCGCGAGCTGGTAGACGGTGTTATCAGTAAGCATCATGGATTAGCCTCTAAGGTGATCTCTACGGCAAGCCAAATTATGTCTGAGGCGGAAGTCGGGAACCTTGGTGAGTACGACACTATTGTCCAAGCTTGGACGGATGCGGGTATTCTTATTGATTTTTGTCATAATATTTGTCCGACACATGAAGCGCTGCCAGTCGCGCGGTTGAGATACCATTTAGTGCAAATGAGCTTTAAGGAGATCGTGAATCTTGAGAGTACTACGATTGATCAATCTCTAAGGTTCAGTCGCTATCAGGATCTTGCTCTTTTGAGACGGGAGTACAATTTTGATCAGGAGAGGAGACCCAGTGTAGAGGAACTACTCAGCTTTCTGAGAGAGGGGAGTAAGCTTCAAGTGGACAGATTATTGTTGTTTGCGATTGTGCGGTATGACCAGGAGTGTCGTGAGATCTATGATGAGCGCTATGATGAGGTCTACCTCAGCCTGATCCAGGGCTTTAATAAGAGTATAGAATTGGACCTAAACACGCAAGATGGCGTTAAGTCCCTGACCGTTGGAGGGGGCGACCGTTACAATATCACCACTATTTATGATGTCTTCTCTCCATTAGCAGAACTGGATGTGGATGAGATCGTCTTTACGCTAGAGCGGCAGCATGATTTTTCGTTCTTAAATGGATCTCGCTGTAAAACGTTCGATTTTAGTAAATGTGCTGCCATGAATATCTCTAGCGCTCTAGATCTACCTGAACTGACACTCGTGCGTTACAGGAAGGGGACAAAGGTACCTGAAGTCTTTCGTCGAGTGTTGCGTACAGAACAGTTTGAGCGGGTCAACTTTCTGGAGATTGAGGACCTGTAGAGGGTGGCGTTCTTCATGTGCTGTAGAGTTCAGTATTGCTCTTGCGAGAGAGCGTTAGACCGAGACCTTTTTCGTAACAAATGAGCTCACTTTAGACATCTTTTAACTTTTTTGTGAAGATTGATAGCGTTCTTTAATGAGAAAAATAGAGGCTTGGATGATTGGTAAGTTTGTTGATGGGAGGTTTTTATCGCATTTATTTGTTTTTTGTGGTCTTGAGAGAGTCATCCCGTCTACTGTCTGAGCCAATAAAGTCAGACTTAAGTGGTTAAAGGCATAATGTTCAATTCGTTCCATCAGTAGAACATGGAAACAGTTCTAACTAAAATTGATTAAGTTATGAAAAAGACAATTATGCTACTCTTGAGTGCAGTTGCTGCAGCGAATGCAACTGTATTAGTGAACTACGATTTCGAAGATATTCTTGCAGCTGGTACAGACTCTACATATGGCGCCGCAGTTCGTGGTTACTGGTGGACTGGAGGTGTGCAGACCTCTACAGGCACTGGTTCGGGTTTGGTTAATCTTGTGCCCGATGCGAGTCTTATCAATGATGGTAGAGGAATCGCCGCTGCAAATGATACACATATCATTTCTACCACTCTTGATACGACTGATGGCAACTATTTCAGATTTGGTATCACGATTCAAGGTCTAGCTACCGGTGAGACTGTTGACCTTACTTCTATAACATTCGATTATTCAGGGTTCGGAGCGACGACTGGATCAGGTCTTGGCCTCTACAGTGATGACTATAGTCAGACTCTGTTTACAGCGGATGTAGCTGACGATGTTTTGGGTGCTGCAACTGCTGATATCAGCAGTTCCACAGGTCTAGTCAATGGAGACACGCTTTATTATAGAATGCACTTCAAGGAATCAGCTACGTTTGTAAACAGTGGCGGTCGACAAGTAG
>WTJZ01000247.1 GCA_011524615.1 Akkermansiaceae bacterium
GGTAATGGGTCGTGTAGGAAGTGGTAGTATTGCTTTTTGATGAGGGTGTCTCCTCCTGATTGGATAGCGTCCTTCCAAGCACGTTGTGAGTATTCGAGTGCTTGGTCGCGGTCTCCGAGGGCGAACTGGATTTCTGCCATGGTGTCGAGGAAGGAGGCGTTACGTGGGTTAGATGCGATGGCGGCGGAGCTGTAGGAGAGGGCCTCGTCGAGTTCGAGTTGTGCGCGGCTGGCGAGCCATGAGGCGGTGTTCTTGAGATTGTGGGCGTTAGGGTAGCGTGCGATGAGGTCTCGGTAGAGAGGGAGAGTGGAGTGGAGGGAGTGCTGGAGGACGGAGGTGAGTCCTTGTTTGACGAGGAGGGGGTAGAGGTCGTCCCCCATGATGCCAGAGCCATTCCACTCCTCGATGAGCTGGAGGGTGATGGGGCGAGCGGTCGCATGATCGGCGAAGGTCTCATCAGCGAGGTGCTGGAGCCAATAGAGGTCCGCCTGATATCGGAGGGAGGCGAGTCGCTGTAGGTAGATATGGCCTGCAGAGGTCTGGAGGAGGGTCTCGTTATTGAGAGCGGTCTTGGTCGCATAGAGGATGCGAGCTTCGGTGAAGATCGCGGCCTGCTGGTAGTTCTTGGCGGCGGCTTGGACGAGAGTAGCTTGCTCGATGAGACGATCCCAGATGAAGCCATTATATTCAGAAGGGGTGGTCACATTGAGCGCCTTGGTGAGGTAGTAGTCAGCGCGCTCGGGGAGATGGAGGGCGAGGAGGATTTTAGCGATCTTGAGTAGGGTGCTGGGGGAGTTGATCACAGTCTGATCGATGGTGTGGTAGATCTCATCAGCCATCTCGGTGCGTCCGCCATTCTCTAGGATGGCGGCCTTGCGTACCTCGAGGAAGAGTTCATTGTCTTGCCCTGCGTTCGTCATTCTAGCCACAGTGCTGGCGGCGTCGTCCCAGTGGTCGAGGAAGACCTGATGGGTGAGTACCTTATTGAGGAGTTGCCAGTTCGCCCATTTGGCTTGTTCTGAGAGGTGGTAGTTGAGGACCTTTTCCTTATACCCGAGAGAGTTATAACAGGAGGCGAGATAGGTCTCGCGGAGAGAGTCATCGGGATTTCGGATACAGTCTTGGAGGATTTCCTCTAGGATGAACGAGACCCGATCTGAGGTTTGTTGGCTGTAGATATTGCCACCTGTGAGGGCGAGCATGAGCTCGATCTTCTCTGGGAGAGTGGTGCGTGGGAGCTTTTGCTGAATGAGGTTCTCGAGGTAGACGTAGATCTTATTGGTAGGGAGGAAGATCGAGGGGAGTTGGCTGTAGACCTGAGGGCTGACGAACTTGGAGAAGTGAATGGCCTGAATGAAGTACCCCTCTGCATGGAGCTGCGAGATAAAGTCGATCGAGAGAGAGTTATCAGCAGCGACCGTGTCCCAAATGGGTTCGAGCATCAGGATGAGGTTCTGATCATCACCGAGGCGTAATAGTTGCTTACCGACGGTGAAGAGAGGGGAGTCGACATTGGTGAACCACCATTGGTCAGGGTGGGTCTGGATGTTCTCCCTGATCCATGACTCACTCAGTGTACGGTCGGAGGGGAAGTCAAAGAGCTGGAAGAACTCATCGTATCGATAGCGCTCGGTGAGGTATTGAGGGACGAGCTGCTTTTCGGCGCGCGTGAGCTGGTCATAGGCCTGGCTGAGCTGGCCGTGTGCGATGAGCTCTACGATGTGGCGCGGACGGTCTGACGAGGAGGGCGGGGTGATCTCATCCCATTGTCCAGCTAGACGAGAGAGGGTGTTCGGTACAATGGTATCGCTGAGTTCTGAGTACTCTCGTTGCCACCATGCGGCGTAGGTGTCAAAGTCACCACTGAGGAGAGCACGCCCAGCATGATAGGCACTCTCGGGACTATCCACGAGAGTGTTGACGGTATCGAGGTCACCGGTGGCCTTGAGCAGGGCGAGGTATTGGCTCTGCTCGACAGGGGAGAGCTGATCTTGAGCTCCGAACTGCTGGAGGTATTGATCTGCTTGCTCATTACAGATCATGAGGTCTGCCCATTTCCGCGAGAGCTCTAGTAGGAGCTTGCCCTCGACTCCCTCGCGGTCGAGGTCTAAGTGAGGAGCCTGCTGGAGGAGGTAGGCGCGGGAGACGTTACGTTCTTGTAGCTTAGCGCTGTCCATGAGTTTGACGGCCTTGCTCACGGTGAGAGTGTGCTCGTCTGAGGATTGTGCATGTAGAGAGGCTAAGGAGAGAAAAATAAGGAATGAGGCTGCACGTAACATTACGGCAAATATGATAATTGGATGTGATATTTAGTCAATCTAATCTTTGAGCGCCAAGGTGGGTGGAGTTAAGGGGAAGGAAAGTGGAGGGGAGTGAGAATTTAGCGAAAAAAACTTTGCGCTCATGCGAGTGAGGGTGTGAGATGAGACAAATGAGCGCAGAGCCGGAAAAGTTAGATTTTATACGTCAGATCATCGCTGATGATCTTGCATCAGGTAAGCATGAGACAACGGTTACTCGATTCCCACCAGAACCGAATGGATACTTGCACATTGGTCACGCCAAGGCGATTTGCCTCAGCTTTGGGATTGCGCAGGAGAATCAGGGGACAGGGGCGCGATGCCATCTCCGATTTGATGACACGAATCCTGCGAAGGAAGAGACCGAGTACGTGGAGAGCATCATCGAGGATGTGAAGTGGCTCGGCTTCGACTACGGAGAGCATCTTTACTACGCCTCGGATTACTTCGAGTTCTTCTATAACTGTGCAGTGCAGTTGATTAAGGATGGGAAGGCTTATGTCGATGAGCAGACTCCTGATGAAATCAAGGAGAACCGAGGTAACCTCACGACTCCGGGGCAGGACTCGCCCTATCGTGATCGTCCTGCAGAGGAGTCGTTAGCGAAGTTCGAGGCGATGAAGTCTGGTGAGATGCCAGAGGGCTCGGCGGTCCTACGCGCTAAGATCGATATGGCATCTCCTAACATGAACATGCGTGACCCGATCATCTACCGTATCATGCATGTGGATCATCATCGTACTGGTGATGCCTGGAAGATTTACCCGATGTATGACTTCGCTCATACCTTAGAGGATGCGCTAGAGCATGTGACGCACTCGCTCTGTACCCTCGAGTTCGAGCTACACAGACCTCTCTATGATTGGGTCGCGGAGAACTGTCCGATCCCGGCGCACCCACCTCGTCAGATCGAGTTCTCTAAGCTCGTCTTAACGCACACCGTGATGGGCAAGCGTAAGCTCCGTGAAATGGTCGAGGAAGGCATCGTAGCGGGATGGGATGACCCTCGTCTCCCGACCCTCTCAGCGATTCGTCGACTCGGCTATCCACCTGCCGCGATCCGTAATCTGTGTACGACGGTGGGCATTACTAAGTTCAAGGGCACCACTGATATCGCGGTACTCGAGAAGTGCGTACGTGACGAGCTCAACAAGACGGCGCAACGTCGCATGGGAGTGCTGAATCCTCTGAAGGTGATCATCACCAACTTCGAAGAAGGTCACCCTGATGGCGTTCTCTACTGTGAAGCAAATAATAATCCAGAAGACGAGAGCGCAGGTACGCGCCAAGTCCCTCTAACGAAGGAACTCTACATCGAACAAGATGACTTCATGATCGATGCTCCTAAGAAGTACTTCCGTCTGAAGCCTGATGGTGCGGTGCGTCTCCGTGGGGGGTACATCATCCTCTGCACAGGGTATAAGCAAGAAGACGACGGAACTGTGAGCGAGGTCTACGTCGAGTACCTACCTAATACGATCGGGCAGTCTCCTCCAGAGGGGATCAAGTGCAAGACGGCGATCCACTGGGTGAGTGCGGAGCATGCCGTAGACGCAGAGATCCGTCTCTATGACCGACTCTTCACGGATGAGGCTCCTGACGAGGTCGAGGGAGGCTTCCGTAGCTGTCTGAATCCTGAGTCACTTCAGGTGATTAGTCAGGCAAAACTGGAGCCGAGCTTCGCTGACGTAGAGCCTGAGTTTACGTGCCAGCTGGAACGAATCGGGTACTTTACCACGGATCGCTACGATCATGAAAAAGGAGGGAAAATCGTGTTGAATAGAACGATCACCCTCAAGGATTCATGGAAGAAGTAGAAGTGCTAAAGAATTGAATTTACTTTAATTGAATCAATCACTAAGAATAAACTACCGTGAGTAATTCAGCATTGTTTAAAAAGAAGATGGAAGAGGCGCAGGCGAACGAGGCTGCGGTTAACTGCTTCCTGCGAGCGTTCGAACTGCTAGAACAGGGCACTGACTTCTCTCTCCCTGAGACTGGGATTGAGGCTGCATGTGCGGTACCTGAGATAGAGGATGTTCAGATAGACGATGCTGCATTACATGCTGAGCTGATTCCTCAGACGGTAGTGATCAAGCTTAATGGTGGCCTAGGAACAGGGATGGGCCTCCAGATGGCTAAGTCTCTCTTAGAGGTCAAAGGGGGGCAGACCTTCCTCGATCTCATTGCTAAGCAAAATGCCTCTCTCTGTGAGGAGACTGGTGAGCAGGTCAAGTTCCTCCTCATGAACAGCTTCAGTACGAGTGAGGATACGAACAAATTCCTTAGTAAGTACGAGGAATATTCTGATCCTGCTGAGGTGGAGATGATTCAGAACTTTAGCCCTAAGGTACTCCAGGACTCTCTAGAGCCTGCTGAGTGGGGGGCTAATGACCAACTCGAGTGGTGTCCTCCTGGACATGGCGACCTCTACACCGCGCTTTACGGCAGCGGTTGGTTGGATAAGCTCCTCGCAGCCGGTATTAAGTATGCCTTTGTCTCCAATAGTGATAACTTAGGAGCGTTCTTGAACCCTGCGATTTTGGCTTACTTCGCGAAAGAGGACTTCCCATTCCTCATGGAGGTGACACGTCGTACATCTGCGGACCGTAAGGGAGGCCATCTCGCGGTACGTAAGGATGACGGTCAGCTGCTCTTGCGTGAGGTTGCTCAGTGTCCTGATGAGGATTTGGATGCCTTCCAAGACATTGATAAGCACCAATACTTTAACACCAATAACCTCTGGCTCCGTCTCGATGTGCTGAAGGAGATGATGGAGGCTCAGGGTGGTTACCTCCCATTACCTATCATTACGAATAAGAAAACAGTCGATCCTCGTGATGGAGATTCTCCTGGTGTCTACCAACTAGAGACAGCGATGGGCGCTGCGATCGAGTGCTTTAAAGGTGCTGGTGCGGTTTGTGTCTCGCGTCGCCGTTTTGCTCCGGTGAAGACGACTGCGGACTTACTCAGCCTACGCTCAGATGCATATGAGACACGTGATAATGGGCGTGTGATGCTGATTCCTGAGCGTAATGGTAAGCCACCAGTGGTGAAGCTCAGTAAGAACTATAAATTCGTAGATCAGATGGAGGCGCTCGGTGTACCGTCACTGAAAGGTGCGAAGAGCTTTTCGGTCGAAGGATTGGTCAAATTAGAAGAGGGAGTCGTGATCACTGGTGATGTGAAGATCATCAATGAGACGAGCGAACTACTCACGATTCCAGCGGGTGAGTATGCAGATATTACTCTGACTCCAGAGAGCTTTGTCGCAGCCTAGGGGGCGAGAGTAGACAAGAACGAGGCGAACTTGGTTCGGCCTCGTGGTGAAAGGTAGGAAGCGATCTTTGCTTCCTACTTTTGTTTATCTATGGTAATAGAGAATATGCTTGAGTTTGCGCCTTTAGGTGAATCTGCATTAATCGTGCGTGTTCAGAGTGAGGAGGAAGTCCTCGGTACACTCGTCGCGTGGAAGCGGGCGCTGGAGGCGAGAGATGGGATAGAGGAGTGTCTGCCGGCGTATTCCTCATTGACGATCTTCTTCCGACCAGAGCTATGGACAGCGAGTCAGATCGAGCAGGAGGTCAGAGGATTACCCTGGAGTACGGAAGAGGTCTCGGGTGAGTTACATGATATTCCTGTGTGTTATGATGGGGCATGTGCTCCCGATATGGAGGCCTATGCGGAGACGGTAGGGATGACTCCTGAGGAAGTGGTCGAGATGCATACACAAGCCGAGTACACCGTGGCAGGGATTGGCTTTAGCCCCGGCTTTGCCTTTCTCTCTGGATTGCCAGAGGAACTCGCGTGTCCGAGACGAGCAGAGCCTCGAATGGTCGTACCAAGCGGTTCGGTAGGCGTGGCGAATGTACAGACTGGAGTCTATCCCAGTGAGACTGCGGGGGGGTGGAATTTGATCGGTCGAACGAACGTCCCGCTGGTTGATTATGAGGCGGACTTGCCATCTCGCCTCCAAGTAGGGGATCGTGTCAGGTTTGTCTCTCGGCCAGAATTAGAATTCTCATCCACTTTATCTAAAATGGATAAAGTGGATGAAGCCACTGAGGGAGTGGAGATTTTGGCTCCTGGCTTTTACAGTACGATTCAAGATCTGGGAAGACGTCGTGGGCGTGATCAGGGATTACCGGTAGGAGGGGCGATGGATCGTGAGAGAGTGGAGCTCTTGAATGCGCTCTTAGATAATGAGTCTGGGGCGGCAGTCATCGAGTTTAGCCAGAAGGGCCCCGTTCTACGGTTTGATCGTGATGCGGTCGTAGCGGTAGGGGCTGCATGTCTGCCGTCGGTGGATGGAGTGCGGAGGGCACCGTGGTCATTGATTCAGATGAGAGCAGGCCAGACACTGGACTGCGGGGTGATGACGAGTGGAGTATGGGGGTATGTAGCGATCCGCCATGGGTGGCAGGTGCCTCCGCTCTATGGGAGTGTCTCTGCTCATCCACATCTAGGCATCGGGAGGATTCTGGCTGAGGGAGGGCGTCTGTGCTATCAATCCTCGACAGTGACACAGGATGGGTTTGGCATCGTTCAGGAGGACAGGGAGCGGAATATGTATCAGTCGGTCTCGGTCGTGGCGGGAGCGCAGTGGGATTGGTTCTCTCCAGAGCAGCAGGCTCTGTTCTTGAACTCTACTTATGAGATCACGCGCCACTCGAATCGAGTTGGGTATCGGCTCCAGGGGGCAGCGTTAGAGACGGGTGCTCGAGAGCTGACGAGCGAAGGGGCGAGTAGTGGCACTATTCAGATCACTAATGGGGGGCAACCGATCGTCCTGATGGCTGATGCTCAGTCTATCGGGGGGTACCCAAAGATTGCTCACATTTGTGAGCGCGAACTGGGCCGGTTCGCACAGATGCCTGCGGGGAGTCGAGTCAGATTCGCTCTAGCGTAGACAGCAGGCATGGTAATTGCTAGGGTTCGGTTATGTCTACTCCTCGATATATTGTGAATACTGATCTCGACGCTACCTTGTTGGATCATGATACATATTCTTGGCAACCCGCGGCCGAAGCGATTGGGATGCTGAAGGAGAGGGGCATACCACTCATCCTGAACTCGTCTAAGACACTCGCAGAGATGCAGGAGCTGGCAGGAGAGTTAGGCCTGAATCACCCCTTAGTGTGTGAGAATGGGGCCTTTATTGCCTTTCCTCGTTCCGGAGAGTTCGAGGAGGAGTACATTCGCGAGCACTTTACTAATGTTGAGGTCGATGACGCTTATATTCTCTGTCACTTAGGGATTAGTCGCGATCAGTTCATCGGAGCGATGAATACGCTCCGCGAAGAGAATGAGGACTACCAGTTCCTAGGCTATGCTGATTGGTCTGTGGAGCAGGTGGCAGAACACACAGGACTCCCGATCGAGAAGGCAGAGCTCTCTAAAGCACGCAAGGGGACGGAGCCTATTCATTGGCACGGATCGGAGGAGGCCTTCGAGGAGTTCGAGCAAGAGCTAAGACTGCGCAAGCTGAAGTGTGTCGCAGGTGGCCGATTTATTCATATCTCAGGCCTCTCTGATAAGGCTCACGGGATGCAGGCACTCAGTGAGCTCTACGGGAAGCGTAGTGCTGAGATGGTCGTTACCATCGCGCTCGGTGATAGCCCTAATGATCTTGGCATGCTTAGTGCCGCCGATATTGCCGTCGTCATACCTAATAAGGTTGCCCTCGAGCCGAGTGCTCATGAGGTGATCAAGGCCACGCTACATGGTCCTGCTGGCTGGAATGCCTCTATCAAGAGTATTCTGGAAAGGTAGGAGTGGTAGTACGTTTAAGAGGGATTAGACGTTCACCTTCTTGACGTACATAGACTTGAGCATGATGGAGAGGCCATTCATCTTGCAGCTGATGTCGTGGTCCCCCTCCACGAGGCGGATCGGCTTAGATTTGTCGCCGCATTTGAGCATAGTGGAGGTACCCTTGAGCTTCTTATCCTTGATCATTTGGACGATATCACCGTCTTGCAGGATCGTGCCGTGAGCGTCCTTGACGATATGCGGAGTCTCCTCCTGTTCTGGTTCTTCTGCAGGCCATTCGTGTCCACAGGTGACACATTCGAGGATCCCGTTTTTTTCGGTGATTTCATTCATGGTGCAGAGAGGGCAGACGGACATGCTAATGGATATGTAAGGAGAGAGCGGCAGAGCCAAGGAAAAAATGAACGGGAGGAGAAAAGGGTGTTTCTACTATTGAGCAGGAGGGGGACGGTGCGGTATGACGGTGAAAACAGATTGATATGAGTATATACCATTTACCAGGGCGCGCCTTTCTCCGCCTTAGCGGTCCTGACGCCGAGAGATACTTGAACGGGCAGATCACACAGAAGGTAGCAGATGCAGATCAGACACGCACACTCTGGACGGCGGTGACAAACGCTAAAGGAGGAATCGAGGGCGTGGGGTGTCTACGTCAGTTGACGACTGGTGATTACCTCATCGACTGCCCCGTGGAGATCGGGGATGAGATGGAGGCTCGGCTTGATCGCTACTTGATCGCTGATGACTGTGAGTGGAGCAGAGAGGATGAGCAGTGGCAGATCCTAGTCAGTGAGGAGGAGCTGACGGAGGGGCTGGTGACATCATCTAACCGCTATCGTACTCCGCGCATGGAGTCTGTGGTAGAGGCCGGGACGACCACTTATGAGGAGCTCCCATTAGAGCTGGAGCAACAGTGGCGCGTGATGAATGGGGTGCCAGCCTGGGGCACTGAGGTGCTGGCAGGGATGCTCCCTGCGGAGTGTGGCCTCTACCAGCTCGCGCTCTCCTTTGATAAGGGGTGCTATATTGGGCAAGAGATCATCTCTCGTATGGAGACTGCGGGTCGCACGCGGACGAAACTCTATCGAGTGCAGAGTGAGAGCGCTACAGAGGAGTGTTCTACCGTGGCGAAGATCGCGGGGCAGTTTTTTGGTCTTATGGTTGCAAAGCAGGCTCCAGAGGGTACTGTCATCACATATTAACCCACCTGCAGGTAGGCTACTCATTGAGAATAGAATTGAACTATGAGGGTCTACATGCAACATTGTAGCAAATGAGCGCATTAGAGTTTAGCCCGATTGACGAGATCCTAGAGGAGCTTAAGTCAAACAGATTAGTGATCGTCGCGGATGATCCAGACCGTGAAAACGAAGCAGACCTCGTAGGGGTAGCGGAGACGATTACCCCGGAGCAGATAGCATTTATGGCCTCCTATGGGCGTGGTCTGATCTGTGCTCCGATCACGCACGAGAGAGCTAACGATCTCCGTCTCGGTGCGATGACTGAGCGTAACCAGGAGTCTCTCAAGACCGACTTCACCGTCTCAGTAGATGCGGCTCATGACATCACCACAGGGATCTCAGCCGCAGATCGAGCGAAGACGATTCAGATTTTGGCCGATAGCTCTAAGTCACATACAGATCTCGTTCAACCAGGCCACATCTTTCCGTTACGTGCGGTCAAAGGGGGAGTGCTCAAGCGTGCGGGACATACTGAGGCGTCTGTTGATCTAGCGCGTATGGCCGGCTTTGCTCCTGCAGGTGTGATCTGCGAGATCATGAATGAAGACGGGACGATGGCTCGCATCGGTGATCTCGGTGATTACCAAAAGGAGTTCGGTCTGAAGGCGTGTACGGTGGCGCAACTGATCAAGTACCGTCAGCGTCACGAGAAGCACGTTCACGCGGAGAAGCCGATTCAGATGCCTACCAATTGGGGCGACTTCATGTGCCACCTCTATAATGTCGATACGGATGACTCTCACCACGTGGCCTTGGTCAAGGGAGAGATCGATCCTGAGAAGCCGACGCTCCTCCGAGTGCACTCCGAGTGTCTGACGGGAGACGTCTTTACCTCACAACGATGTGACTGTGGCCCTCAGCTCCATACCGCTATGGAACGCATCGCAGAAGAAGGGGGAGTACTCCTCTATCTCCGTCAAGAAGGACGAGGAATCGGTCTGCCAGCTAAGATCCAAGCTTACAAGCTACAGGAAGAAGGCTACGATACCGTCGAGGCGAACGAGAAGCTCGGCTACGGTGCCGATCAACGTGACTACGGTACCGGCGCCCAGATCCTCCACGATCTCGGTATCCGTAAGATCAAGCTGATGACGAACAATCCACGTAAGATGGTAGGGCTCGACGGCTACGGACTAGAGATCGTAGAACAGGTCCCAATCCGTATCGATTCAAATCCGAACAATGAGAAGTATCTTCATACGAAGAAGCATAAGCTCGGGCACCTCTTTGAGTAATACTGAGTACAGCTCAAAGATAATAAAAAGACCTCAAGCGTTTGCTTGAGGTCTTTTTTTTAATTGAGTCTCCCTTCTGGCTTATGAGGAGAGAGTAGCTCAAAAGAATTAGCTGTTCTTGATGAGTTTACCTTCGCCGTCCTTGAAGTTGCCTACAGCGATCAGAATGATGTCGATGAGTGTCCAGATACCTAAGCCTCCGCATGTGAGGAGTTGGGCTATTCCTGAACCAATACGTCCGACGTAGAAGCGGTGTACACCTAAGCCACCGAGAAGGATGCTAAGAACGAGAGTAGGGACGAATCCTTTTTCACTGATTTGTGTTGTTTCCATATGATAATTTGGGGTTTGGCTAGAGTACCTTGTTTGGCCTCGTTGCCGTGTTTGTGCTCTCCTGAGAGGAGATAGATTGTAATGATTGAGGGTGGAGTCTAGAGGGACGCCAGCGCTCTGATTCTTTGTAAATCAATTTATTTAGGCAATATAGTCAAGTTGTATCAGGATGATAATGGTAATTATTATCAAACTTTGTAATAGCAGGAGGCTGATCCGTGGATAGAAAAAGACCTCAGCCTGCAAGAGTGACTGAGGTTTGATCAATGAAGGGGGGAACGACTTATTCTCCGAAGCTTTTCTCAATCGCGCTGACGAAGTTCGGGATCGTGCTCTCGGTGATTTCGAGGTGAGGAGGGTGTCCTTGCTTCTCGAGCTCTTGTGAGGTGATCGGTCCGATACTGGCGATCTGACAGTCTGCAGGGACATCAGGATTCATTGCGAAGAAGTTCTCTGCTGTAGAGGCACTAGTGAAGGTGATCATATCTGCACCTTCCTTCTGGAAGCGAGCAAAGTTACCGGTTGGATCTTCTGTCTCTGGGATGCTCTGATAGGCGACGCAGATGTCGACGATAGCACCTTGCTTAGAGAGCCCTTCGGAGAGGACTTCTCGAGATTCCTTCGCCTTCACCCAGAGGATGGTTTGGTTTTCGATCTGCTCGTGGGAGAACGCTTCGACGAGACCCTCTGCGACGTACTTCTTAGGGAGGAGATCGGTGCCGAGGCGATACTCTGCGATCGCATCACGGGTACCTGGCCCGATTGCTGCGATCTTGACCCCACCGATAGAGCGGGCATCGGTGTATTGGTCGAAGAATTCTTTAAAGAAGCGGTGAACCCCATTAGGGCTCGTGAAGATGAGCCAGTCGTACTTATGGACATCCTTAGCAAACTCGCGGAACTGGTCCATATCATCAGGCTCTGCGATCTTGATCGTAGGGATCTCGAGCACATCAGCACCGAGGGCGCCGAGGCGCTTGCTCATTTCTCCTGCTTGGTGACGGGTACGAGTCGTGACGATACGCTTACCAAGGAGAGGACGAGATTCCTCGAACCAGTTAATCTTTTCGCGCTCCTTCACGACATCACCAACGACTGCGACTGCTGGGGACTTGAATCCGGTATCGATGACGAGTTGGCCAATGTTAGAGAGGGTGCCTGTGATGGTCTTTTGGCGTCCTGTGGTCGCCCATCTAGTGAGTGAGATAGGGGTCTCTGGATCAGCGCCTTCTTTGATGAGCGTCGTGCTGATCTCAGTCATGCGTTTGACCCCCATGAGGAAGACCTTGGTGCCCGGAGTCTTTGCTAGTTGAGCGTAGTCGAGACTAGTTTCGCCCTTGGTCGGGTCCTCATGCCCAGTGAAAAGGGTGAGCATAGAGCAGTGATCGCGGTGTGTGACAGGAACACCTGCGTAGCATGGACCCGCGATGGCGGAGGAGATTCCGGGAACGATTTCGTACGGTACTCCGGCTTCAGCGAGTTCGGCAGCTTCTTCACCACCACGGCCAAAGATCATTGGGTCGCCGCCCTTGAGACGTACGACGGTCTTACCTTCTAGCGCGAGTCGGACGATGAGTTCATTCGTCTCCTCTTGCTTGAGGATGTGGTTGTCTGCGCGCTTACCAGCATTGATCTTCTGACAGTGTGCAGGAACCCATGAGAGTAGCTCAGGGTTGGCAAGAGCGTCATAGACGAGAACGTCTGCTTTTTCTAGACAGGCCTTGGCCTTGAGAGTGACGAGACCGATATCGCCAGGTCCGGCGCCAACGAGATAACAGATTCCTTTGTTCATGGGAGAGGGGTATTGTGAGGGTTAACGTTTGAGAAAAGTGTAGTGTGGGGATACTAGCCGAGTTGAGAGACGAGCTCTTTTGCTAGGCTGACAGGGTCTGCAGCTGATGCAGTGGCGGTGAATGGGGTCGGGATACCCTCTTTCCAGTAGCGTGCTTCTGCACTGAGAGTGCTTTCCTCTGTGCTAGCCATGACGGCTACCGGAGTGTCACAGGTGGCACCGAGTTCATGCATGAAGGCGCGCTCCACTTCACACTCCTTAGCTGTCTGTGTGCAGTTCAGAGGGGTGAGGAGAGGTTGGATGGCATCGAGGTTCTTACTGAGGCACTCGATCGCGATGACGCCTTGGCCTCCTGGAGGGAGGAATTCCTCGGTGGAGAGCTTGTGCAGGTAGAGGGGAGAGCCCGCCTCTAGAGTGAGGATGTTACCGACTGGGTACTCGAGGCGTTCGAGACCTGCAGCGGCGAGCATAGTGGCATCGATCTCAGGGTTCTCAGCAGTCTTCTTCAGTCGTGTCGGGACATTGCCGCGGAACTCGATGATATTGAGGTCAGGGCGGAGCGTCTTGAGTTGGCATTGGCGACGTACTCCACCACTCGCTACGGTTGCACCCTGTGGGAGTCCAGCGATCCCATCTGGATGCTTGGAGACGAGTACGTCCTCGCGCGCGGCACGAGGGAGAAAGGTAGGAAGGGCAAAACCGTCGTTCATCACACTCGGCATGTCCTTGAGGCTATGTACGGCGATGTCGACGCGTTCTTCGGCGAGGGCCTCTTCTAGTTCCTTGATGAAGATTCCTCGTTGGACTTGGGCGACCTCTGATACTTTTGCAAGAGCGGTCTTACGGTCCTTATCGCCGATGGTTTCGACGATTTCGATTTTGGTTTCGAGTTCTGGGTGGGCCTCGGAGAGGAGGCGCTGTACCAAATGTGCTTGGTAGAGAGCGAGGGCGCTTCCTCTAGTTCCGATCACTAACGTCTTCTGCATATCCCTACATGAAACAGATTCTGTGCCAGCGCAACCACTAAGCGTGAATGGGCATGAATTCTCCCTCTTTTAAGACTGCTTTTCTAGGCTGGTTGGCAGAGTGAGGCGACGAGCGTGGTGAAGTATTCGGCACCCTCCTCCAGATCAGTAAGGGAGATGAATTCATCTTCGGTATGAGCCTGGGCAATGTCTCCCGGTCCTAGGCAGATGGCCGGGACTCCGCCCGCGTTAAGATGTGCTGCGTCTGAGAACCATGGGGCTCCGACGCACTGGCTCGCAGGGTGCACCGTCTGGATGGCCTGAATCCATGGGTTATCAGGCGTTACCTCCATTGGTGGGTTCTCTTCTCGATAGGAGAGTGAGACCCCGTGAGCGTTACAGAGTCGTTCGAGGAGTTTGGCCGCTCCACCCTGTTCCCAGAGGGCTGGGATCGTTCTGATGTCGAGGCTCAGGGTGGCTTGATCTGCGACGACATTAGGACGAGTCCCACCATTGAAGAGGCCGAGATTCCAAGTCGAATGCCCTAGTACGTCATGGGAATCAGCAGCGAACTGAGCGTCGAGCTCCTCTTTGATTTGGTCAAAGGCAGAGAAGAGCTTGAGGATGGCATTTTCTCCTCGATGAGGTTGTGATGCATGGACAGCTACTCCTTGAGCGGAGAGTTGTGCCCAGAGGCAGCCCTTAGTGCAGTTGACGATCTGGAGGGAGGTCGGTTCTCCTGCAATAGCGAAGACGTATTCTGACCCATGGTGAGCGGCGAAGTGCTTGGCTCCTAGTTGTTGAGTCTCCTCACCCATGAAGCCCACAAAGTCGAGTGCAACTGGGGCATTTGCGAGTTTGTCCGCGTTTTGGAGGAGACCCCAGAGCATGGCGGCCATCGTCCCCTTGGTATCAGAGGCGCCTCGTCCCCAGAGCTTGCCCTCACGAATCTCAGCGCCAAAGGGATCAATAATCATCGTCTCGACTCCGACAGTGTCGAGGTGTGGGCCGAAGAGTATGCGTGGACGGTCCTGAGACCCTGGAGCACGTGCGATCACATTGGGGCGTCCTGGTTCGACCTCCTCTAGGGTGACATCGAACCCTGCCTCTTCTAGTAATGGGCGGAGTGCTTCTGCCATTCGGAGCTCGCCAAAGTGGCCCGTGGCAAGAGCCTCGTCGCTAGCGCCCTCGGGATTGACAGATGGGATGCGGACTAACGATTGGAG
>WTJZ01000137.1:0-2645 GCA_011524615.1 Akkermansiaceae bacterium
CGCGCAAAATCAAGCGTCTCGCCCATCACTCACAAGCCAAAGTGAGGAAGTCCTGCACATAGCTCTCTGGAGAGTGATAACTCGCCACTCCGATGGATACTTGGAGATTAGGGATCCCATCACTGAGGGGGAGCGCCACCATCTCTGCGTCGAGTTGATGCACGATGTTCTCTGAGAGCAGGGCGATCCCGAGTCCCGCACGGAGAGCGGTCAGCAGGCTCTCAACGCCGTCGAACTCCCCCGCCACCTTCGCGTTGATCCCCTTCTCAGAATAATAGCTCAAGATATTCTCCCAATACTGAGGGTAATCCAACCGCGAAAACATGAGGAGCCTCTCCTGATCGAGATCACGAGAGGAGACTGAGCGCAGTCGTGTGAGCCGATGCCCCACAGGACAGATCACCATCTGCGGCACCTCATAGAGGGGATACCACTGGATAGACTCGTTATCGAACTCTACTCCCACGACCGCATCGAGCTCCCCTTTCTCTATCCCTGTCCGCATCTCCTCGGTAGAGACATCATGGAGTGAGATCTGTACCTGAGGAGCACGCTCCCGATACCGCCTAATCACCTGACGAAGGAAGGAGGAGGCCAGTGACGGGGCATACCCCACTCGCAGACGCTTCACCCCATTCTCGCGGTGCATACTTTTCAGGCTTTGGTCTAGCACCCGCTGCACCTTCTTCATCTCACGGTAGGAGACCTCTCCCTTAGCAGTGAGCTGCACTCCTCGCCCAGAACGCTGGAAGAGCTTCCACCCCCATTCCTCCTCGAGCATCTTGATCTGACGGCTCAAATTCGGCTGCGTCAGCCCTAGCTGTTCTGCCGCCTGTGAGATGCCCCCGCTCTCTGCCACGGTCAGGAAGTATTGTAGCTGTCGTAATTCCATACCTATTAGGTATAGAAGGTATACCTAATACTCTCTAGATCAATCCTAATTCTATGTCACTGTAGAGGCATGAACATCACTATTCGTAAGTCAGAGGAACGAGGCCACGCTAATCATGGCTGGTTGAACTCCAAGCACACATTCTCATTTGCCGACTACTATGACCCTGCCCACATGGGCTATCGTACCCTCCGCGTGATCAATGATGACCGCGTCGCGGCGAAACAAGGGTTCGGCACCCACCCTCACAGTAATATGGAGATCTTCTCCTACGTCATCAGTGGACAGCTCCAACATGAGGACTCCATGGGCAATGGCCGAGTCATCCAGGCAGGAGAGTTCCAATACATGTCTGCTGGCGCTGGAGTCTACCACTCTGAGTTTAACCCTGGCGAGGAGGAGGCTCACTTCCTCCAGATCTGGATCCAGCCAAACCAGAAAGGCGGCGCCCCAAAGTATGCTGAACTCGATACCAAGGCGCTCTCCTCACAAGACGGGCTCACCCTCTTTGCCTCCAGTGATGGACGCGAGGGCTCCGTCCAGATGCGACAGGAGGCCGAGATCTACTTCGGCAAGGCCCCAGCTGGTCAGACGCTGACCGTCCCCGCCTCTGCTCTCGACGGCGTCTGGATCCATCTCATCAGTGGCGCGCTCACCATTGATGGTCACACCATCCATCCTGGAGACAGCCTCTCGATCGATGACGCCCAAGACGGCTTCCCCCTCTCTGTCGACCAAGACGCAGAATTCATCCTCTTCAGACTACAATAAATCAACCACTATGAAATACACACTCCTCACCGGACTCCTCGCCCTCGCTCTCGTCTCATGCGATAACCCTGCAGACGCCACCACGGACGCGACCGTCGGACAGACACAAGCCGTCGCGCAAGCCTCTGCCAGCGCTCAGACCTACCTCTTCACAGAGGCCTCTACCTTTGCCTTTACTGGATCAAAGGTCACGGGCTCTCACAGCGGTGGGTTCAAGCAGCTCTCAGGCGAGTTCAAGCTCGAGAACGGCCAACCCGTCTCAGGCTCCTTCACCATCGATATGACCAGTATCTTCTCAGATCATGAGAAGCTCACAGCCCACCTCTCTAATGCAGACTTCTTCAATATCCCACAGCACCCGACCGCGACCTTTGAGGTTACAGAGTTCGGTGCCGTTCAGGACGGAGGACTCAGTGTCTCGGGCAATCTCACCATGGTAGGGCAGACCCATAACATCAGCTTCCCAGCTACCGTGACCCAAGCAGACGACCTCATCACCATCGAGGCCGAGTTCGACATCAATCGCCAAGACTGGGGCATCTCCTACCCTGGACGTAAGGATGACCTCATCCGTGATGAAGTCGTCATCGACTTCACCCTCGTCGCACAGGCGCAATAACCCCTTCCCCCAGAGGCACTCCACGGAGTGCCTCCCACACCATGAATATTCTAAAGATCGACGCCAGCGGCAGACATACAGGGTCTAACTCCCGCGTCATCACAGACTACCTCGCGACCAAGCTCTCCGGAGACGTCACCGACCGCGACCTCATCTCCATGGATCTCCCCTATGTGAACGAGGAGATGATCCATGCCTTTTTCACCCCTACGGAGAGCCTCACCGATGCCCAGAGAGAGCTCGTCGCCCTCTCAGAAGAACTCATCGCAGAGCTCCTCCAGGCTGATGCTCTCGTCATCGGAGCACCCATCTATAACTTTGGCCCCCCTGCCGTGCTCAAGGCCTACATCGACCTCGTCTGTC
>WTJZ01000137.1:2745-4859 GCA_011524615.1 Akkermansiaceae bacterium
ATCTATAACTTTGGCCCCCCTGCCGTGCTCAAGGCCTACATCGACCTCGTCTGTCGAGCGGGTAAGACCTTCCAATACACCGACGGCGCTCCTCAGGGACTCCTCTCGGGTAAGATCGCCTTCATCGCAGTCGCATCAGGAGGCACAGAGGTAGAGAGCGACTGGGACCTCATGACCCCATACCTCCGCCACGTCCTCGGCTTTATCGGTATCACCGACGTCCACATTATCGATGTCAGTGGCTCTAAGCGAGAGCCAGAGGAGGTCATCAATCACGCTATCGCACAGGTGGATCGCTTATTAGATAAGTAATAAAAGTTTTACTGTACACTCTGCGCAAAATAGATAATTTCGCCGACCCGTGGAGTGTACAGCAACAGAACTTAAACAAAAGTCGGGGCAAGTCCTCGACAACGCCCAGCGCGAACCCGTCAAAATCCTCAAGCATGGACGCACCTATGCCGTCCTTCTCTCAGCGCAAGATTACGCTGAGTTCGAGGCATACCGACAAGGCACCGAGAACCCACCAGCGACCGAACCACTGGCACCCGCAGAACCAGTCGCCGAGACTCAGCCTACACCTACCACCGACGCACCTGCTCCTAAGAAGCAGAACAAGCTCAAGGTCTCACTCCAAGAGTTCTTTAGTTAAGCCCGTTTCTTTTCCGATTGTTATTCATCCTGTAGCCCCATAAGATCCCATCGGCATGCTTCCTTGGTTCAAAGATCAATTCCCCGTATACCTCGCTCCTATGGCGGGAGTGACAGACGTTACCTTCCGCACCATCTGTAAGGAACTCGGTGCAGACGTCATGGTGACCGAATTCGTCTCCGCAGAGGGGATCATTCGCCAAGATGACCGTACGCGTAAGTACACCACCTTCCATGATGAGCAGCGCCCTGTCGGCATCCAACTTTTCGGAGGAGACGGCGAGCGCCTCGGCGAGGCTGCTAAGAAGATCATCGACTGGAAGCAACCAGACTTCATCGACATCAACTATGGGTGTCCCGTCAACAAGGTCGTCTCCAAGAACGGAGGCTCCTCTCTGCTCAAGTGCTGCGACAGCGTCCGCTCCGTCGCCGCAGGAGTCGTCAAGGCCGTCGGTGACCAAGTCCCCGTAACGGCTAAGATCCGTACCGGCTGGGACGAACAAACCAGAAACGCCCTAGAGGTCTGTGACATCCTCCAGAGCGAGGGGATCCAAGCCATCGCGATCCATGGACGTACCAGAGCACAAGCCTACCGAGGCGAGGCAGACTGGAACATCATCGATGCCGCCGCCCGCTCCGTCGATATCCCTATCATCGGTAATGGCGACATCTCCTCTGGTGCAGATCTCAAGAAGCGCATGGAGGAGACCGCTGTCAGCGGAGTCATGATCGGACGTGCTGCCATGCAGTACCCATGGGTATTCAAGGAAGCTAAGCATTACCTCCAAACCGGGCAGGACCTCCCTGCCATCCCTGTCAAGGAGCGCTGGGAACTCATCGTGAGACACTGCCGACTCGCGGTAGACTCGGACCGCTACGGTGGAGAGCGGCACACGATCATGGCGATGCGCTCCCGTCTCATGGCATATTGCAAGGGCTTCCACGGAGCCAAACCTCTTCGCCAAAAGCTCTGTAAGGTCGAATCCATCGCAGAGGTCGAGGACCTCGCTGCCCTCTACATGGAGCACTTCCCCATGGACATCACCGCAGCGGAGGCTCGTAGCCCTCAGTTCGAGGATGCGCTCAATAATATGACACAATGACCTAATGACGCATTTAAAAGTGCGTTAAGAACATCTCAATGTGCACTAGAAAGGCTTGCAAACCTCCTCCTCAAGGACATCATGCTTGCATGACCCTTTCATTTCTACATGGTAAGCCAACGAACCAATTTTCTAAATTCACTATTGGTGCGTTGACTCTCTCATCGCTCGCGCTCTCTGCGGCAGACGCAGGCAGCTTTGCGGATGACCTCTCCTTCCTCTCAGAGCACACAGACGTCCTCGTCCTCCAGAATGACTCTGGTGCAGCGATCGCGGTTGCTCCAGATTGGCAAGCACGTGTCGTCACGAGTACCTGGGATAGCGAGCAGGGAGCGAGCATGGGCTGGCTCAACCGACCAG
>WTJZ01000071.1:0-1403 GCA_011524615.1 Akkermansiaceae bacterium
ATGAACCTCTGGTCACGTAAGCATGAGTTCGAGGCAGATCACTACGCTAAGGTACACCAAGGCACCGCAGACCACCTCATCAGTGCGCTCAAGAAGCTCTCGGCCAAGAACCTCTCGAACCTGACACCACACCCACTCCTCGTCTTCCTGGAGTACTCACACCCACCTGTACTCCAGCGCATCGACGCCCTTCTTAAGGACAACTAAGCCATGGCACACTCGCAGACTCTCGCCGAGCTCGTCCCCCAGTTTATCTCAGGGGGACACCTCACCTCTATCGATACTCTGCACGGAGGACTGATCAATGCGACCTATCTGGTGCACCTCTCCGTCGAGGAGCAACAACAGCAACTGGTTCTCCAACGAGTTAATACCGCCGTCTTCACCAAGCCAGAGTTGGTGATGGCGAATATCGAGAAGGTCACTAAGCACCTGCGAGCTGTCGCACCCACGGCGCGTAACCTGCACCTCCACCCCACTATCGACGGAGCCTCATATGTTCTCGATGGAGAGGGCGGACTATGGCGCGCCTTCGACTACCTAGCCGACTGTATCGGGCATGAACAGGTCTCTACGCCCGCGCAAGCGTACCAAGCGGGCAAGGCCTTCGGACAATTCCTTACCCAAATCGCGGACCTCCCACCCTCCTCTCTCGCGGAGACTATCCCTCACTTTCATCACACCCCTGAGCGTCTTCGCGCCTTTGATCAAGCCTGCTCAGACTATCCAGATCGCGCCTCTCTGATAGAGGCAGAGCTGGAGTTTATCGCTACCAGACGCTCCTGGATCTCCACCCTAGAGGATCTCAGAGAACGCGGAGAGCTCCCTACTCGCACGACACACAATGACACCAAGATCTCTAATGTCCTATTCGACACCCATACAGACGAAGCAGTCTGCGTGATCGATCTCGACACGGTCATGCCCGGAACCGTCCTCTATGACTTTGGCGACCTCGTCCGCACCTCTGTCAATGCGGCGAAAGAAGCAGATGGGATCGACGCTGTGGAATGCCGGATGGACATCTTTGAGTCCCTCGCCCAGGGCTACCTCGAGTCTGCAGGCGAAACCCTCACCGAGGTAGAGCTCGATCACCTCGTCTTCTCTACTAAGCTGATCACCATCGAGCTCGCCCTGCGCTTCCTCACTGACCACCTCATGGGGGATCAATACTTCCGCACGAGCTACGCAGGTCAAAATCTCGACCGAGCCAGAAACCAGCTCCGACTCGTAGAACTACTCGAGTCCCATGAGCCCGAAATGAATGAGATTATCACCAGGCTGAGAGATCTCCATATTTAGATTGCAAATCCTGACCAGTCAGTTTCTGCTGGCCAAATGGATAACCAAAAAGCTCTCGAAATCGTTTCATACAAGCTCGGTCTCAAGCAGGGACAAGAAGC
>WTJZ01000071.1:1503-4380 GCA_011524615.1 Akkermansiaceae bacterium
GGCAAAGGGAAAGAATGCTGGGAAGGCTGTACCGTACGCGTCCACTACACGGGCAAGCTCATGGATGGAACCGTCTTCGACTCTAGCTACGATCGAGGTGAGGCAGCGGTCTTCCCTCAAAACGCAGTGATCGAAGGATGGCAAGAAGGGCTCAAGCTCATGACTGTCGGGAGTAAGTACCACTTCTACATCCCTGAGAACCTCGCGTACGGAGACCGTGGAGCTGGGTCAGATATTCCACCATACGCAGCCCTCTTCTTCGAGGTCGAACTCCTCTCTGTCCTCTAATACCTCATCCTTATGGCACGAATCGCACAGGAATACGAAGCTGACGGCTTCTACGGGATCGGCATCCTCAATAACCAAGACGCCGTCAATCTCGGCACCCTGTGGCGATCAGCCTTCATCCTCGGAGCCTCCTTTATCTTCACGATCGATAAGAAGTATAAGCGCCAATCGAGTGATGTGACTAAGGCCTGGAGCAAGATCCCGCTCTACAACTACGCCACCTTTGAGGACTTCTACCAGCATCTCCCCTACTCGACCCAACTCATCGGAGTAGAGCTCACAGAGGAGGCCTCTCCTCTCCATGAGTTCCAGCATCCAGCAAGAGCGGTCTACCTCCTCGGGAGTGAGAACGCTGGTATCCCTGACCACATTCTCTCACGCTGCCACTCCGTCCTCTCGCTCCCAGGACACTTCAGCCTGAATGTCTCCGTCACCGGTAGCATCATCTGCCACGACCGAGTCTCCAAGATCGCCACCCCTCTCCCGCAGAGGCGATAGGCCCTCAGGTCGCCTGGACCAGCTTCTACTCAGCCTTTACTGCTCTTCATCTCTCATGAGAATCAGGAGGCGTGCTGTGACTTGTGCACGGTCGAGTTCAGAACTGGCCACATCCAATACTAAGCGCTCCCAGCGGTCGACATCGAGAGTCTTAATCTCCATGAGATGATTCTGCTGTAAGAACACGAGACAACTGGCAAGAGCTACCCGCTTATTACCATCTACAAAAGGGTGATTCAGGCACAAATAATAAAGATAGGCGGCCGCGATCTCTATTCCATTTGTCATAATAGGAGCTCCACCAAAAGTTGCTTGGGGAGCAGCCACCGCTGATTCCAGTAACTCCAGACTCCTAATACCACTGCCTCCTCCATGTCCCCGTAATACGGCTCCATGGATCCCAATGACAGCCTCCACTGTTAAATGGCTATACTCCATTAGGATAGCCGTTTAAAGAGTTCGTCGTTTGCCTTGATAATCTGCTCTGCATTATAGACCGCCTGATCCTCAGCAATGACATTCGACACTGGTGTCAGAGTAACAGCTCCAGAGGAGTGCACGGTCACCTCTACCTTATCCCCTACGTCTACCTTCATCGCGTCTAAGATCGCCGCGTCAAAGATCATCCCCTTCGAGTTCCCTATCTTTCTAATTTCCTTAACCATGGTACAACTATGTTATAACACCGATACATTGTCAATTCGCTTCTCCTCTCCGCATTATCGCTCACGGTCAATCGGATCTTCCTCAACCTCTAGCTGAAGGTATAAAAAAATCCCCCAGCATCAGAGCAACAGCTCTTGATGTAGGGGGATCTAATTAGAATCGAGTATCTTATCCGAAGTAACTTACGCCAGATTCGAAGATCGGTTGGAGCTTATTATCTCCAGGGATGTTCTTCGCGATGTTATGCCCCTTACGCTCGGTATGCCCCATCTTACCGAGAACCTTACCGTCAGGAGAGCAAATTCCCTCGACCGCATAGATCGATCCGTTCGGGTTCGCTGAGATGTCCATACTTGCTTCGCCAGAGGCGTCTACGTATTGGGTCGCGACTTGTCCGTTTGCGATCAGAGCGTCGAGTGTCGCCTGATCCGCCATGAAGCGGCCTTCGCCGTGCGAGAAGGCGATGTTATGAATATCACCTACCTGACACCCTGCGAGCCAAGGAGACTTCACCGATGCAACACGGGTCTCCGCATAACGTGCGATGTGACGTCCGATCGTGTTGTATGTCAGAGTCGGGTCCTGAGGGGTAGATTCCTTGATCTCACCATGTGGGAGGAGTCCCGTCTTGATGAGTGCTTGGAAGCCGTTACAGATACCGAGAGCGAGGCCATCACGCTCGTAGAGGAGACGGTGGATCGAATCCTTCACTCGCTCGTTACGGAGCACTGCTGCGATGAATTTACCTGAACCGTCAGGCTCATCACCTGCACTGAATCCTCCAGGGATCATGAGAATCTGAGATTGATCGATCTGCTCTGCAAAGGCCGCTAGCGACTCCTCTACTGCAGAAGCCGTCAGGTTACGGAAGACGAGCGTCTCTGCGATAGCACCAGCCTCTTCAAATGCCTTAGCCGTATCATACTCACAGTTATTCCCTGGGAAGACTGGGATGATCACGCGAGGTTGAGCCGTAGGGTTCGTAGACTTAACCTTAACAGGTGCGACATCAGATGAGATAGTCGCTACCACCTTTTGGTCAAAGCCTCTTACCTGAGCATTGTTAGGATACACGGACTCTAGAGTGCCAAGGAAGGCTGCTTCCAGCTTAGCAAGAGAGACCTCTTGACCGTTCGCGGTAATGGCAACCTCTTCTGTCGTCGTACCGATCAGCTGTGCTCCGAGAGAAGCAGGGAGCTCAGCATCAGTCTCGATCAAGAAGCTCGCATATCTCTCCGTGAAGAGCGCATCAGTCTGAGCTGAGAGAGCCACCCCGATGTGGTTACCGAGAGCCATCTTAGTAAGACCTTCTGCGATACCACCCTCACCTAATGTGTGAGCAGCTGAGATCTGTCCCTCTGCGATGAGGCCATGAATCGTCTCAGAGAGAGCCATCAGTTGATCAAACTGAGGGAGTCCATCTGC
>WTJZ01000071.1:4480-42113 GCA_011524615.1 Akkermansiaceae bacterium
AGCGTCAAGCGAATGTCACTGAGCTTAGCACCCGCTGAGACGATACGACATACTGACTGCGTGAGTGCATAGACAGCACCGTGGAATGGACTCCAGCTCGCGAGACGCGGGTTATAGCCCCATGAGAAGAAGGTCGCTGCATCTGTGTTGCCACCTAGTACTGGAATCTTAGCAACCATGGCATCCGTCTGAGTCAGCTGAGTCTGTCCACCGAGTGGGTGCAGAACAGAACCGGCTCCGATCGTCCCGTCAAAGCGCTCCATGAGCCCCTTCTGGGAAGTAAAGTTGAGATCCGCAGCCTGTGCGAGGAACTGCTCCTCTAGAGTTGCACCAGAGATCTGCTCTGCGATTGGTTCAGCGACCTTACCAAGAGGGCTCTCACCTACTGGAGCCTCGATCTTAGCGCTGCTGGACTGCTGGACACCATTCGTATCGAGGAACTCACGCTCGAGATCGACGATCACCTTGCCTCTCCAGGTCATGGTGAGACGACCATCGTCAGTCACATCTGCGACCTTGTAGCACTCTAGGTTTTCCTTATCAGCCTCTGCGATGAAGTAATCCATATCCGCAGGATCAATGATCACCGCCATACGCTCCTGAGACTCAGAGATCGCGATCTCTGTTCCATCGAGACCATCATACTTCTTACGCACTTGGTCGAGATCGATCTTAAGGCTCGGCGCGAGTTCGCCAATCGCTACCGACACACCACCAGCACCGAAGTCGTTACAAATCTTAATCTTTGGCGCGAGTACCGGATTACGGAAGAGGCGTTGTAGTGCACGCTCTACCGGAGGGTTACCCTTCTGGACTTCTGCAGAATTCTCGAGAGCGGTCTCGGTATGCTCCTTGGATGAACCGGTAGCTCCACCGACCCCATCACGACCGGTACGACCACCCATTAGGAGGATCACATCACCTGTGGCTGGTGCTCCACGGAAGACATTCTTCTTAGGCGCAGCCGCGACCACTGCACCGATCTCCATACGCTTCGCTACGAAGTTAGGGTGATAGACCTCTGCGACACATCCAGTCGCGAGACCGATTTGGTTACCGTAGGAGGAATATCCCTCTGCCGCCCCAACACAGATCTTCTTCTGTGGGAGCTTACCTGGCATCGTCTGATCGTATGGCACCGTTGGGTCTGCTGCTCCAGTAACACGCATCGCTTGGTAGACATAAGAACGACCTGAAAGCGGGTCACGAATCGCACCACCTAGACAGGTAGCAGCCCCACCAAATGGCTCGATCTCAGTCGGGTGGTTATGCGTCTCGTTCTTGAACATGACGAGATAGTCTTCCATCTCACCATCGATCTCAATTGGGACGACGATCGAAGCCGCGTTGATCTCCTCTGACACCTCGAGGTTATCGAGCTCGCCAGACTTACGGAGCTCCTTCATCGCGATACATGCCATGTCCATCATTGTCTCTGGACGTGGCGTATCTGCGCCATAGACATAGTCACGTGCTTCCTTATAGCTCGCATACGCCTCCGCGAATGATGGAGGACAGTCTGCGGCAAATTCAATGTGATCGAGAGCCGTCAAGAAGGTCGTGTGACGGCAGTGGTCAGACCAATAGGTGTCTAACATCTTCAGCTCCGTAATCGTCGGATTACGCTCCTCCTTATCGCGGAACTGCGTCTGAATGTGTACTAAGTCCGCTAACGACATCGCCAGCCCAAAGCCCTTTGCAAGTTCCGCTAACTCCTCTTCGGTAGAAGTGATGAAGCCCTCTAGGATCGCTACATCTGCAGGTACAGCAGCCGCCTTGATGAGACTTGTTGGTAACTCAAGTGAGGCCTCTCTAGAGTCGACAGGGTTGATCACATAGTTCTTGATCTCATCGAGCTCCGTACGATCGAGTGCTCCGTCTAGGATATACACCTTAGCGTGTGAGACCACAGCCGTATCATTCCCGGTCAAAATCTTAAGACATTGAGCCGCCGAGTCAGCACGCTGATCGAATTGACCAGGCAAGTACTCTACGGCAAATGCCGTCTCCTCATGCGTCTTAGGCATCTCTAAGAAGAACTGATCCACCTGAGGTTCCGAGAATACCGTACGGCATGCCTCAGCAAACTCTTCCTCACTGAGTCCTTCGACATCATAGCGCTGAAGCACTCTCAGATTATACACACTAGCAACCCCAAGACTCTTGCGAAGCTCTTGGAATAACGAATTACCTTCATGAGCGAAGGCCTCTTTCTTTTCAACGTATACGCGATGGATCATGGTGGAGACCGCGTTTTAACCACACTTCTCCCGCCATGGATAGACCAATTTTCATTTTTTCCGGTTCCACAGAGGATCCACAGGCACCCCTCTCTCGACTCACTTCTTCGAAAAGATCCAGAAGATAATTCCACTCATGTGAAAATAAAAATAATGCCCCGCATAGGATGGCAAAATCCGAAGAGATGACGGTGAAACCACAAAGAAATCCATCGCCGTCCAAAAGCTAAAATTGCCCATGCTCTCAAGTAGCATGGGCAATTCTCTGCAACGAGGCCTAAAACTCTCAGTCATTAGCCCCCATAAGGATGCGGCTCCTTACTCCGCAACAATGATTCTGGCGTACATCATACTACTATCCGGCACCTCTTCAGGTAAGATAACACTGACGGATTGCACTTCAGAATTCTCATCCGAGAGCTCCTCTTCGACCTCTAGAATGAACCAGTCGATCAGATTACTGCTATATTCAATGCTGAATTCGACTTCATCCCTAGAGTTAGCCCGTCTTGGGTAGTGCAGCTTACATACTCCTTCTTGTTTAGTCATAGAGATTGCTCCTGCATTTTTCTCCAGAGGGTCGAGCCCTAGGGCGTATTCTAGAATATTAGGGTACGAGTCTGCATCAGAATTACCGTTCAGCTCACTGTCTATCAAATCAGGATATCCCTCCAGCCACGCTTTATAATTTTTACTCGCACTACCGATGATATCGAATTCTCTAGCGACTACGACCCCACCTGCGTTTGCGTCCTCTGAGATTTCTATACTCATTGATTTAACATTCTGCGCTATTGGTCTGCCACTAGCCCTCTCCAGACCGACAGTAGTCCACATACTCGCTGGGTCATTCGGGAGCCAGTGCGTATTCACGATCTTGACTAATGAGTCATCAATCAGAGTAAACGTGATACCATAGCCCTGATTAGATCGTCCGCCACCGTGTATCCCCCAAGAAAATGTAGATTCCAGACTGCTGATATCGTAGCCACCTGGGCTATTCTCGAGATCAAATGCGATCTCGATAGTATCTCCTGTGGACAACATCACCTCATCAACCGTACTTCCTGAGAACAAGCCTGCGGCAGAGACAGTTGCCCATTCGGATTGCCCCAAGTCATCATTAGAGACAGTAGGTTCTACCGACATCTGGTTCGTCGTGACACTCAGATCTGCGACAGCAATCTTTGGAGTCGTATCATATTCGATCGCAAAGGAGTCCAGACGTAGTGCTGCATTGGCATTATTCTCAATAGTGAGTGTATACTCTGCCAAATCTAATCCCTGTATTTCATACGCCACGCTATTATAATTAGTAGCGGCCGCGTACAGTGATACGACGTCTTGCAACACACCATCCAGATACACGTTCAACTCACCAGCATCGCTCCCCGCAACAGCATAAAACGTCACTCCTGTTCCGTAAAAGGTAATCTCAGCAGAGTCCCCCTGAGTATTCGTGACCGCTAGATCAGAATAGTACGCTTGGTCATCCGCTTCCTCTGTCCAGCTTCCCGTATAGACGACTCCAGAGCTCTGATTGTTCAGCTCTTCATCAGGCTCAAGCTTGGTGAAGGTATGATCCATCTCGCTTTGATCTCTCAACAGAACCACCTCTACCGTCTCTCCTGCTGGTATCTTATGATACTCAACCCAGAAACTCTGAGGATCTGTAACGTCTACTCCTCCAATTTCTAGAATCAAGTCCAGGGTCTGAAACCCTTGAGCCTCAGCATAGCTGCCAGAGGGAACACTCGAAAAGTACACCCCATCAGTGTCTCGAGCCCCTAGTGCAGACTGAATCGAGATATCATAGACTAGACCAACGACCGCTCCCATGAGAGGCTCTGGGTTAAGAGGGCTTTCACTAGAGATCGTCGCGTACTCCACTGGCGAGGGCTCAGGAGCCCCCGCTCGACCAAATGAGGTAGGGATATTCTCATAACCAAAGGCCAATACTGGTGAACTATCGCTCACCGTGTAATCATTCCCCTGAGGATTGATAAACTGCGGATCTGCGGTCACAGAATTACTATCGTGATCAACTGAGGGCCACGTTTGAGAGGTCACTGTCACCCCTCCTCCATGGTTATAAAAGACGTTATTATCAATATAGGCACTCTTCCCCGCGATATTGGAATCATTGATCAAGGCGAAGGTATAGACTCGGTCGTTTACGACAATATTGTTGTAGATCTCATCTCGACAATTATCAAACCAAACATGGCAATCAAACCGGCCTGAGATAATAACGTTGTTATACGCCTTACGGCCGAATCCATCTCGGAGCTTAATCCCTGTGTTCAGGCAGAGGTTACCGTACACCTCGTAGTTAGAAGCCCCATCATCCAAATCGATCCCAAAGTGTCGAGGCTCGTCGTAGTGAAAGCGATTATACCGCACGTGCGTGGTCTTCCATGCATCCAGGAAGGCGTAGGGCTCCTTTTCTGTACCTAAATTGCCTCTTGAGTCAAACCCGAGATACGACCAATAGCGGTCTCTCCCCCAGGCATTGAAAGGTCCGTGATCGTACGTCTCCTTCACACAGTCAAAGACATCATTATACTCAATAATGTGTCCCCCCCAAGTACCATCACAAATATTGATCCCCGCTCGTGGGCAATCATGGATTGTATTATAGCTTACATTGATGCTCTCAGACATAGAGATATTCACCCCCGCGACCTGCTTCTCTACCCGCCCGAATCGTGTCATGTAGTTATGAGAGACCGTTAACTCTCGCGGGTAATCCTCAGATTGCGGACCAGGCTCTAGGTCCAGGATATCTACTTTATGGTCTTCATTATCCCAGAAAGAGGGATAACGAACCGCCGAAATTTGCCCCACGATATTCACACACGTCGCACCGACTTCGTAGAATTCATTATCCGTGATTAAGTGGCCCTTATTATAACCGCTTAAGAAGACGGCATTACCTCCCAAATAGGAGAAGACATTACCGCTCAGCGTAATATCATCACAGTTCTCCAAAAATATGGCCCCAGCTCTTGCCACGCCCCAATCACTCCTTAATGGGCGCTCATACTCTCTGGAGAATAATGTCCGGTGAGTTTTGGTAAACTGAATATTTTGAAAGGCTAAGTTCTGGACCTTATCATCTTCTGTACCGACCACCTTAATTAACTCTTCGGTCACCGCCACCTCGACCTGACTAGAATCCAGGTCCACTCCCTCTTCTGGATACACATAGAGATGACCACTATTAGTGTCGTAATACCACTCCTTGGGAGCATCTAGTTCTTCAAAGATATTTTCTACCATACGATACGTATGATGCATCGCACTTCCTCGGTTATTATCCCCTACCCATTCTAGGTCAAATACGCCCGCTCCTGTGAAGTTGACGATCTTGTATGATTGGCCTCCCCATTGACCATTATGCAGTGCTCTCACATACCCATTCTCAGGGTTACTCCAGCTCAACCTCCTCTCATTTGAGAGAATATCTCCTGCGTAGCCGTTCAAGACATCTTCATTTTCATCATAATTCGGATACCTCGCCATCACCTGCTGATCACTATTGATGAATACAGAATCAAGGTCTAAGCCCGCCCCAATGTTAGCGACCATAATCTCGCCGGCATGGACCTCCCACGTAGGACTGATCTCTATCGCCCCACATACTTCCACCACTTCACCCTCATATCCGCTATACGTTACCGATATATCCGCTGAGCCACTGTCACTGGACGTGAATTCCAGAGGTGCAGTGAGCCGGTAGACGCCTTCCCTGATCCATACGGTAATATCCTCGGTAGCCGTAGGTAACTCATACGCCACGGCTTCCTTGGCTCTCGCAATTGTCAGAAAGGGTGTATCAACCCCACCAGCATTGAGATCACTCCCACTAGGAGACACATAAAAATCTACCCCAAAAGCCACATGCACCAGTAGCAAAAATAATATAACCTTCATAAAAAAACTCATTAAAAAAGAGGTGAAAAAACTCCACCTCTCATATCAGTTATTAATATTGTTAATTAATACTATCGCTTACGTCTTGCAAGGAGTGTAATACCTGCCAAACCTAGTAAAGCGGCCGACGTCGGCTCAGGAGCTAACACATAGCCTCCACTAACTGTAATATCATCAATATTCCCAGTCCCCGTATAAATATCAGTACTCTCCATGTAAATATTCCATGTTACTTCCTCATTCGACCAGAAGTTATCAAAATCGATAGTGATCAACTCAAAAGAGTTCTCAGAAAACGCTGTTCCCTCCGTAGCCGCTGTACCAGAAACAAATGTTTCTTCACCGCCGATTGTGTATGAAACTGCGTAATCAAAAGGTCTCACAGTACCACCATAGAAGCTGATCGAGTCATATGCAGCTGTGTAGTACTCATCCGCCTCTGGCCCTGCAGCGTAGACACCTGTCGTCGTGAACGAAATTGATGCGTACTCTCCTGGAGCAACGTTACCATCAATTCTACCTCCACGAATACCATTAAAAAGGTCATAGTTAGGATCAACTAGGTTATTAAACGACCAATGATAAGTTACCCCACTAAGATCGGAAGCAACAACATTAGCATTCCCAGCTGAATCTTGTAAGTATTGATCACCATAAACTGCATCGATATTATAGTATGCAAGTGTAGTTGCAGAGAGAGAGGAGCAGATTCCGAGCAATGGTAAGAGTATATTCTTCATATTATTTTCGTAGTTAGACACATGCCGTGTCACTACTCGGTATGCATCCTTCTCAAAAAATTACCCTCAATACTCATTTTTTTCTCACCAAGGGTATCATGAACACTCAACTCAAAACTCAGCCAAACCCACAAATAATCAACTATAGACTAGAAGAGACAAAAGAAAAATCACAACCCAGCGCTTTCAACTCATCCACATACTTTTCTCTTTTTTCTCTGTCGTGTAATATTAAACGACTTAACGAGTCACACGTCTGCGGGTCAGTACAGACGACTCTAGGGACTCCGCCTAAATTGAGCTCATCTACCTGAATGCCGCGCAAGTCTGCCAAATCGAATTCTATCGCATGCTCAAACTCCAGGGATAAGGTCTTAAGATTAAGATAAGATAGTAAAGAACCAGCCTGTATGACGGACGTATGGACGAGCCCCTGTGTACTAGAGAAACTCAAGTCTCCAGAATCTGGTTGATATGAAGCAGAATAACTTTCTTCAGGTGAATTAAAGTAATTCAACACCGCGATAATGCATTGGTTTTGCGTAATGCTGTCTGACTCAGATGAGTACAGTTGATAGAAGAGCATGGCTTCAATAATCGTCCTATCATCTTTGCTCCATACCTCTTCTAAACGGAGAAATACGCGCTCAAACTGATCTATGCTAGGCCTGTCATCTGCATCAAATTGAAACTCAGGGTAGTCCTGCGCTACATGCATGATTCTCTCATACCACGCAGTATCTGTGACCGCCCCTATCTCTAACACCCGCTTGAAGTCCATCTGAACCGCATTAATCCAGAATAACTCCGCTGCTGCAGCTCGGTTGTCCGGTGCTAGTATCAGGGCCTTTTCGAACAAGAGTTCTGCATCCCCTAAGAGCTTAACCATATTTGGCCCGGTAGGGGTACCAGTTCTCCCTAATGCCTCTTGGACCAAATCATGAGCGATACGCACTAATTTAATGGATAAGCTTTGCTGACTATCAGCCATCACAGAGGCAAAGACCTCATACTCGTGAGTCACCTCCTCTACCTCATCATTGAGAGTACTCGCCTGTTGCTCCGAGTATGCTCTAATCGCCTGTACTCGATGCTGTTGTATCCCGATGCCTGCCATCAGTAGAACCAGAAATGTGACAAGAGCAATGACACTACGATGGTGACGCTTGAGAAAAAGGTAGCAGAACCTCAGGTAGTCTGGTCGTTCCGCTCGTGTCGCATACCCGTCGGAGTATCTCTTCACATCCTGTTTTAACTCTCGCACAGACTGATACCTCTCCTCTGGGTTAGCGGAGAGCGCCTTAGCACAGATATCAACAAGCCCCTTAGGAATTGACGCAGACAATAACTCTGCTCGAGAGACTCCCTTGAGCGTCATCTCTAAGCACTCACTCTCCTCTCCTGTGAAAGGGGCTCGACCACAGACAATGGTGTAGAGGATGGCCCCCAGAGAAAAGATGTCTGTACGTTCATCCTTGGGCCTCTCTGAATGAATTTGCTCTGGAGCCATGTAACCAGGCGTCCCCTGAACGACACCGTACATTGTGAGCATCCCCCCCACCTCTAAGTGTGAGCGCTGGGCACTATCATGGTGGTCTAAATCCATATACTTACCTAGCCCCCAATCACACACGAGAACCTCTCCGAATTGATCACACTGGATATTACACGGCTTCAGGTCGAGGTGAATCACTCCTCGATCATGCGCATATAATACGGCATCACATACAGTCAGGAAGGTAGCTAGGAGATCCTCCTCTGAGGCGCCTTCTCTGATCACCTGCTCTAACGTGCGATTGGCCTTCAAGTCCATTGTGAAGTATGGACGCCCATGGTCATCCAGTTCGACCTCAAAGACCTTAATAATATTAGGATGACTCAAGGACGTCGTCAACCAAGCCTCATAGATGAAAGCCTCATAGAAGTCCTTATCAAGACCTTCCCTCAACTTTGCCAATGCAATATATCGACGAGTCTTCTGGTCGTAGCACTTATATACCTCCTTCAGCGCGCCCGCCCCCAATAATTCTGGATCCGTATACTTCTCATCAACATTCTGTAACTGTAAGAATGAGGGTGATACGAGCTCCCAATCCGTCTCTTCCTCTACCGCCTCCTCAAAGAATGAATGTAACTGATCTCCCCACTTATCCATGGCGCTCCTTACTAATACGATTCCAACTCGTCTACGAGACTCCTAATCTCGAGCATTAAACTCCTTTGAACCCGTTTCCTAAAGTTATAAACGGAGGATTCCTGGAGCCCTAACTGATCAGCAATCTCCTTCGCCTTCAACCCTGTTAGAGAAAGCTTAAACACCTCGATCGCACGACCTCTGATCGTCTTCTCAACGCGAGCGAGGGCCTGATCACTAATATAAGCCTCCCACTGCTTCTCGATGATCTGATCTAGGACCTCATCTTGCTCCTCGAATAAGACCAGATGATCCTTAAAGCGATCGTGCTTCTTCTCGATCGACTGCATCTTACGGTAATGCATCTGGAGAGTACTCCTCGTAACCATGGCGAGCCATGACCTAAACCGCCCCTTATTAGAGTCATAATTCTTCAGCTTTTTCATGAGGGTAATCATCACCTCCTGAACTAGGTCATTCGCATCACTCGGCGAAACCCTCAAGCGTTGTAAAGTGAAATGAATAAAACCAGCATAATGATCATGTAACTCCTGCCATGCCGTATGATCATCTAGGTTTAAGGCTCGCCCTAGTAGCGAATGCCTCGTCTCTTGTGAATTATTCATATCCATATTTACCGTTTTTGGGCAGGGGGAATCAATCATTTTAGATGACGACTCCCCTCCTTCGCGCCCATTCTTTTACGAAGAGCGAGCAGGGAGGTGAGACACCCCCTTTATATCTCGTATGCAAGCAATGAGCAATTCTCTACTCTTTTGAGAAGAAAATCTCTAAAAAAGCAAAAAACTGCCCCTCCTACAAAAGAGCACTAAGGCCTCGCCTGTCCTTCTGTCTCCGTGATCAACGCTTGGATCTCCCTAATTAGGCTACGCTTCACACGTAGCCTAAAGTTGTACACGGTAGACTCTCTCAGATTCAGCTCCCCCTTGATCTGCTCGACAGATTCGCCGGCCAGTGAACGCTGAAAGACCTCTATCGCCTTCCCTTTGATCATTTGCTCCACGCGTACATACGCCTTTTCGCAAAGATAGTTCTCCCACTGATGTTTAATCATTCTGTCGAGCGTATCATCTGAATGCGCGCACAACTCCTGGAAATGCTGATATTCATCATACTTGCGTTGTATCGAGCCCAGCTTTCGATAATGCATCTGCAAGACTCTCCTCGTAATCATAGCGAGCCACGGTCTGAATTGCCCTCGCCGAGCATCAAAAGTATGGAGATTCTTCATCAGACTAATCATCACCTCTTGTACTAAGTCATCTTCATGAGAGGCCTCCACATGGGCCCCTCTTAAGAAGTAGTGGAGAAAGGATCTGTAATGCCTATAGAGCTCGACCCAAGCATCTTCACTATCGGCCTTGCTGGCTCGCGCCAGTAAGGAGTAGCGTGTCCCCTCTGAGTCTCTCATTGCCTCACGAAGCATCTCCCCCCAAACTCTCTGAGGAGGAATAGGCGACGCGGAACCTTCGTCACGATCACTCATAGCCCTCTATCTCGTCAGGAACAGCAGCCCTAACTCGCCCGCACTTAATCCGTATACGTTCTTATTCACATGATTACGTTTGCACTCTAACCCGGATTTTACCCTCAAAAGCAGTCGCACAGTCTGATTCCAATGACTTCTGAGCGCTCCAGACCACCAGAACATCCCCTATCAACTGCAGCCCCTACACACGCTTAATCAGGGGGCATTCTCAGATGATCCACCCCAACCACGCCCCACTTAAGCACTCTAGTAAGAGATAAAAGTAGCCTCAACGTGCAATACGGAGAGTAATTTGCACCGCTCGGATCAAACAAACTTTTAGACGGGGCTGACCGATCACAGCTTCCGCCTCACTATTACCCGCTCTCTGGCTGCACCCTTATCTTATGTTACCTATGCGTTTGTTGATTACACTCTTGCTCACCATCTGCTCTGTCTCCGCAGAGATTGTTACGACCTCAGAATCTTCTACGACCTCTCTGGCCTTCTCAGAACATGTTTCCTCACAAGACCTGATTAATAATGGACAAACCTCTCTGTCGAGCTCTGCAACAACCGCTACTGTCTCTAACTACCCAGCCAGTAACCTCAATAGCGGCGGTTACTCGAACAGTAATAATACCTATTACCAGACCTCCGCCGGACACTTTCCCGCGACTGCTACGTACTACTTAGACCTCACTTACTACCCCAATGGATATGACATCACCCAGATCTCTACCTTTGCGGGTTGGTCAAATGGGCTCCAATTAAGAGCGAATCAACTATATTCTGTCTATGTGAGCTACATCGATTCCGATGAGTTCGTAGAAGTAGCGTCCGTTTCATATGAACCCTTTAGCGGATCAGGTGGATCATATGAGACGATGGTCACCATCACAGAAGATGAATCTGGAGTCATTGCGAGTGGCGTCGATGCCGTCCAATTCATCATTCAAGATCCGGGGGGATATGCATTCTATCGTGAGCTAGATGTACACGGAGAGCCTACAGGTCTCGACCTCACCATTACATCTCCAGCTACTAGGGCGATTATCCAGCGCGATGCCTATGACCTGGCAGACATTACGATCACAGGGACCTACCAGACTCAACCTGACCGTATCGAGGCCAGAGCCATTCTCCGCGACGAGTCCACCCCAGGCGCCACTACAGCATGGGAAACCATTGAGAGCGCACCTAGTGGCAATACCTTCTCCGGTACTCTGAATAATGTGTTGGCAGGTGGATGGTACCTCATTGAGGTGCGCTCCATTGTCAATGATGAAGCCCTCACCTCATCCTATATAGACAACGTAGGAGTTGGAGACATCTACCTCACAGCAGGTCAATCCAATTCGGCCAACTGGGGGCGTGGAGGATATGTGCCGACCGATGACCGTATTTCGGCTCGGGAGAGTCTCACGACTAACACCTGGCGTCACGCGTACGATCCTATTCCGATTGCGAATGGAGGAGGTGGATCTCCATGGGGAAGGCTCGGTGATTTACTGATCGCGGAGCATGGGATTCCGATCGGCATCATGGCTGTCGGAGTCGGTGGCACCTCCACCTTAGACTGGATCAACACGCTCTACACATCCAACTTACAACCCGCGATACAATCCTTTCCGGTTCAAGGCTTCAAGGCGATTCTGTGGCACCAAGGGGAAAAAGATAATGTCACAAATACCAGTTACGATACATACCTCTCCAGAATCAACTCACTCATCAGCCAAAGCCGCACGGATGCTGGGTGGGACATCCCCTGGTATCTATGTGAAGCGGGGTATGCGGGCAATTTCCCTCTCGAGCGAGAGGAAGCGATCCAAGCCGCACAACGAGCGGCGGCCGAAGCGGATCCACTCGTCTACTATGGTGCTCGTACCAACGACTTTCACCTAGAGGTCGCAGATGGAGGCAAGCTCTCAGACTCTGTTCACTTTAACGAGGCTGGTCTCGATGACCACGCTCAACAATGGAGCGAGATCCTTACACAAACCGCGTCCATCTCCCCGCTTAATGGGAACTTCGAAGATAATACCGATCTCACTATCACCGAGACTCCTTCACTCGCAGATAATGAAGTACACATTGTAGATAACTCTGATGTCCTTTCGCAAACGATCATCGATTGGCATATTCTCGCCACCTCAGGAACAGCTGGAGCCGATGGGGTGAATGGCTTCTATAATCCAGGGGCAGACACGTACAGCCAAGCGGTCGATTCGCTTAATGGAGGAGTAATGGCTAATATGGATGGGCCCCATGTCGCCTACCTCTCTGGCGGCTCAGCTGGTAACTACCTACTCAATAGCTCTCGCCAGCATGCTACCCCTAATACGATTTACACCCTTACTGCTGCTATAGGAGTCAGAGATGACAGCAGTACCTTTGGCGGAGTTACGCTAGAAATCCTATCGGATAATGTCGTAATGGCCAGCAGCTCATACACCAAAGCCGATCTCGACTTGCTCGTAGGCGGTGACACCTCAGGCACCTTTAACGACATCTCCGTCTCTTGGGACACAGGCTCAGACCTTACCGAAGGTCAATCTCTGCAATACCGTATTATCAAGAACAATGGAGACGGCACCGTCCTGGATGTCGATAACATCAGAGCGACTCAGACCAGCACCCTCACCTCATACCTGAACTTCCAGTTACAATACTGGGGCAACGATACCACCCCTCACACCTCTGAGCTGGAGGATTACGACCAGGACCAAATTCCCAACATCATCGAATTTATGTCAGGAACAGACCCGACCACCGCAGACAACATCTTGAGTGTCGATCCAGATACTAGTTCTGCGACTGTCTCTCTACCGCTTAACAAAGAGGCAGACCACTCAGGACTTCAGCTTGAATATTCTCATGACCTAATCAATTGGTTACCAGCTGGTAGTAACGACAACAGTGGTCTCGTCACGACCAAGACCAACGAACTCTGGTCTATCTCTCTGGACCAATCACTCCTAGAGAAAACCTTCTTCAGAGTATACTCAGAGTAACAACAGTTCATTTTCACTCTATTCGCCCCCCTCCTGCAGAGTTACCTCTACAGGAGGGTTTTGCTTTCAATGCCCCTTTCTCTGATCACTGGAGATCCTGGATGCCTGAAGACACATTTGAATCCTCAGAGCCCAATGGACTGACTGTCCTCCCCTACTGAATAGCCACTCCACTATCAGCAGATAGAGTTGAACAACCGAAGAACTATGTGGCCTTAACCCATCAGAGTTATGCGTGAACCGTTAAAGGGTGCTATCAATTAGTCTCAATCCCCCCTCTGATAATGAGTAGAACTCTCGTAAATCTGATATTCTTAGCCCCCCCTCTGATCACTTAGGCTGTAGTTTAGAGGGCAATATGCCCCCTCATAGAGCCGCCAGTAAGAGAGCTCGGCTCACACGATTTACTCTGGAGATCTCTTATAGTTCGAGTTCATCAACATCAGCCCCTTTGGTCTTTTGACGCTTCAATGGTAGTTTGCCTCTATACCTAGACAGAAAGGAATCTCTCGTAGTCCCCATCTGAGACACGATCTCAACCGACATGGGCTCTATTCCTAACTGATGAGCTACAGACTCTTTTCTAAAGGAAAAGTCACCATGTGGCATATCCATGAAGAGAGGATTCTCTACTCGGCTATGATGGTCTGCACTCTTGGTCGCATTCCCCTGACGTAGAGTCTCCAGAGCCTTTTGCATCCCCCCTTGTTCACTGAAATAGATGTTATAATCGAGCCCCGCTCTCACCTTATTCAGCCCGGTGTGATACCCTTTTTCGACCAGTTCAGTGTGGTACAGTACATTATGACTCAAGTCACTATTAGGATCCACGGTGTTTCCGGCCCTTCCAGTCAGTAGACTCGCATTGATTAGGACGTTATGAGAAGCGGTATTCAGCCCTTTGACGCAGATCCCAGATGTACTAATGGTACCAAAGAGCAGGTTATTCTTAATCAGTGCTCCATGGCTATCATCATCAGTACGAATCATCGCGCCCCCCTCATGATTATAGAGCACATTACACCGTACGACATTCCCATCACCATTCCCTGACAAGTATATGCCATTGCCGTCATGCAATAACTTCAAGCAATCATGTACTTCATTATATTCTATAAGATTCCCTCTGGCATGCATGTAGGGCTCAAATGCATCCCAGTCTTTATTAGAATCTAATGAGATCTCAGACCACCTCATCGTCGGTAAGTTCTCACGAGTCCCCTCTGGAAACATCCACTTCTTTGCGTAAGGGTTACTCATAGAATGCTTCTGATAGTACTGATCAAAGAAACGGCGACGTACCCCTGATACGACGATCCCTGTGTAGGCTAAGTCGTATACATGGTTGCGGGAAATCGTATTATGACCGCTCTGCCAAATAAAAATACCAGGAGAATGTAAGAAGATCTGCCCCACGCGTACGATTTCATTGTCGTGAATGGTATTATACTTGTTCACATCCTTTTTCCCTGGGCCATACCCCGCGAGGAGAATAGCACTACCTCCTATGTCTCTAAACGTACAACCTGCAACCTTGTTATACTGGGCATGGAGATCCATCCTAACACCATCACTCCCCCCATCCGCAAAGGTGCAGTTCACGATCTCACACTGTTCTACACTTCTTAACCGAATCATCCCACTATCCTTATCCAGCATGTTCCAATCATGCTGTAAACCTGCATCACTTGGTAGCCACTTAGCCCGATCTGTATGCATGAAGGTTAACCCTTCGAACTGAAGCCCTCTGACTGGAACCTCATCAGCTCCAGACAAAGATGGGTCTGTATTCCCCTTTATCGAGATTAATTCATCAAGCCTCGGAGCGATAATTTGGTCGCTAGGGGCGCCTGATTTTGGGTAATAATATAGCATCCCCTCTTCAGAATTGAGCACCCATTCCCCTGGCTCGTCTAGATGGTCGATACAGTTCTCAATATACCAAGCCCCACTCATGGTATAGGTGGCAGGAATCTCTAAGTGGACCACTTTTTCACTCAAGTTTACTGACTCTATGCCTAGATAGTTGACCAACCACTTTCGTGTCGGTTGTCCATAGATCTCGAGGTCTTGTAAATTCTTCCACGACTTAAATACATCACCATCGTAGCGAAACTGATTACGGTACTGCATGATGTTGGCATATTTCTGAGTCTCCTCCCCTTTGATAACGAACCTATTCGACCTCGCACGAGGGAGTAACTCCTGCCCGTCGTAGAGGCAATGAAAGAAGGCTTCTCCTGTCGCCCACGGAACAGGCGCCTTCCAGACCTTGCCACCTTGGAGTTCGGTCTGTTGCCAATCGGTAATCCGTACTCCTCCACTCACGATCGGCTTAGCTTGAGCCGCAGCCTTATAGATGGTCACAGCAGATTCCGGAGCACTATCTGTGATGCCAAATTCTAAGGTCTGCTCAAGCTGATACACTCCATCACCAATACTCACTATAATATCTCCCGACTCACCCGCCTCTCGCAGTTCACGAACTTTATCTCTAGCCGCATCCAGAGTATTGATCTCTCCTGTAGGTGAAACCTCTAATCTCACCGCTGCAGAAATAGAAGTCGCAGGCCAAAAAACAAAAAGGAGAAAATTAAAAAAGAATTTCATAAGTGATCTGATTATATACATTATTTAATAACAAAAAGAGAGGTATAGAAATACCTCTCTTACGATACTATGTAAATTATAATTTTCGAACTACGCTCTCTTACGTCGGGTAATGAGAGTAATACCTGCAAGACCTAGTAGCGCCGCAGAAGTTGGTTCAGGGGCTAGCACATAACCTCCAGATACTGTGATATCATCGAAATACGGTGTTTGAGTGTAAACACTAGTATTTTCAAAGTAGAGGTTCCATGTGACTTCCTCATTGGACCAAAAATTATCAAAATCAATGGTAACCAAATCAAATGAATCGGTTGAGACAGCTGTGCCGTCTGTCGATGAGGTCCCAGAGATAAAGGTTTCAACCCCACCTATAGAATAGGACACCGCGTAATCAAAAGACCTAATTGTACCGGTGTAAAAGCTGATCGAGTCGTATGCAGCGGTGTAATACTCATCTGGGTTTGGTCCCGCAGCATATACACCTGTAGTTGTAAATGAGACCGTTGCAACGCTACTAGGAGCAACCGTCGATGATAGTTGACCACCGCGCACATCGTTATAGAGAGTAACGTTTGGTGTAACTAAGTTATTTGTCGCAGTAGCAGCCCCAACACCTACTAAATCTGTAGCAACTACATTAGCATACCCCGCTTGGTCCTTTAAGTGAGCGCTTTCGTAAATGTAGTTAATATCATAGTAGGCCAAAGTAGTAGCAGATACTGATGAACATAGTGCAAGTAGTGGTAAGAGTGTATTCTTCATAATAATTTTAGTAGTTTGACATTTTCGTGTCATTACATCGTTTGCGGCTCCCCTCACATTCTCCCCTAGAATTTCCATTTTTTTTCAGCCGCATCATTATTTCAAATGATGACATCTATTCATCCCGCCCTAGATTCACTACTCAACACGGCAAACACCATTAGATAATGGGAAGGGGTCACCTAGTTGTCTGAACTAGAAAATTCCACTCGGACACCTGCATTCTGTAGCTCTTTTACATAATTGGCATTCCTCTCCCTCTCATGAAGTAAAATTTTTCGCAGTCCATTGACTGATAATTCCCCATTTTTATAGAGTCGACAAACTCTCGTACAATCGAGGACTTCCACTCTCATACCATTGAGGTCACATAAATTAAGACCGTAATTCTGCCCCGTCCCGACGGATAACTGATCCAACGATAGATACGACAGCAGCCGCTTTTGATTCATCGTCGTGGAGTAAACGAGGCGCCCATCTGAGTATAATGAAAGCGTATTCTCCGTACTGTTGTAGGATGACTGATAACTAGGTTCTTGATGATTAAAGTAATCGAGCACCGCCTTAACGCTCTCATTTCTCGTAGCTGTATGGCTATTAGACACGAGCTCATAGAGAAGCATCGCCTCCACGCTCGCTCGATCTTCTAGTGCCCAATCATCCGCAAGCGCATCGATGTAATCGGTAAAGCTTACTTTCGCGCCTAATGCTTTCCGGTCATTTAACCTGTTCGCTACATTATAGAATCGCCTTTCTTTCTCAGACATGGGCTCTTGCCCTAAGTCTAGTAAGCTGACCATATCCCTCTGGACGATATTGACATGCCGTAAGAGACTGACGGCAGCCCTATTTACCTCATAGACGTCACAGGCCTTTTCCAGTAATAACTCCGCCTCCCTTAAGAGAATAACCATTTCAGGGCCAATCTCGTCCCCATCCCTCCCCAGTGCATCCTGAATTAAATCATTCGCAGTACGGACTAACTTGATAGATAAGCTTTTCTTACTATCTGCCATAGCAGAAGCGAACACCTCATACTCGTAAGTCAACTCGTCTACCTCCTCACTCAGAGTCGTCACCTGGCGCTCTGATAGCGCTCTGCTCTCCTGTTCTCGTTGTACCCTGCGCTGCTGAATCCCAATTCCAGTCATCAGTAGAATCAGAAAGACACTCCCCGCGATCACACTTCTGTGATGACGCTTGAGGAAGAGTAGGCAGTACCTGAGGTAATCAGGGCGCTCCGCTCGAGTGACATAGCCCTCTGAATACCTCTGAACATCCTGTCTGAGGTCCCTCACAGACTGATACCTCTCCTCTGGCTGCGCCGAGAGTGCTTTGGCACAGATATCGACGATCCCCTTAGGAATAGGTGAGGCCATCAGGTTCTCTCTAGAGGCCCCCTTGAGTGTACGCTCAAGGCACTCTTCTACCTCTCCCGTAAAGGGAGGTTCTCCACAGACAATAGTATAGAGGATCGCCCCTAACGCAAAGACATCCGCACGCTCATCTTTGGGCATCTCAGCATGGATCTGTTCAGGAGCCATATAACCAGGTGTCCCCTTTATATAACCATACATCGTGACCATCCCTCCAGCCTCTAAATGGGAGAGCGGATCTCGTCTCACCTCTTCAGAGTCTAGATATTTCCCTAAGCCCCAATCACACACGAGTACCTCCCCAAATTGGTCGCATTGGATATTACTCGGTTTCAGGTCGAGATGAATCACCCCTCGATCATGGGCATAGGAGACCGCATCACATACGGTAAGAAAGGTCTCCAACAACTCCTTCTGTGACACCCCCTCCTCGATCACCTGCTCAAGAGTCTGATTCGCCTTTAAGTCCATGGTGAAATAAGGACGGCTCTCCGTATCTAATTCTACTTCAAAGACCTTAATAATATTCGGATGACTAAGAGAGGTCGTCAACCACGCCTCATAGATGAAGGCTTCATAGAAGTCCTCATTAAGGTCCTCTCTCAGCTTGGCTAATGCGATATGTCTACGGGTCTTCCTGTCGTAGCACTTATAGACCTCCTTAAGCGCTCCTGCACCTAACAACTCCTGCTGCGAATACTTCTCGTCAACATTCTGTAACTCTACAAAAGAAGGAGAAATGAGGTCCCAGTGAGGCTCCCCATCTGTGGCTAACTCAAAGAATGAGTGCAGCTGATCACCCCATCTCTTCATTTGCGCTCCTTACTGGCACCACCTCAGATTCTAATTCCTCCACAAGACTTCTGATCTCCAACTTTAACTTCCGCTGAACCCTCTGCCTAAAGTTATAAACAGACGACTCTTGGAGGTCCAGTCTCTCCGCGATTTCCTTCGTTTTCATCCCGGAGAGAGAAAGCCTAAACACCTCAATCGCCCGGCCTCTAATGGTCTTCTCTACTCGGGCTAACGCTTTCTCACTGATGTACGTCTCCCATTGCTTCTCGATCATCTTATCCAGCACCTCATCCTGCTCTTCGAACACCACCATATGGTTCTTATAACGATCATGCTTTTTCTCAACCGACTGAATCTTACGGTAATGAATCTTGAGAGTACTTCTCGTAACAATAGCGAGCCACGATCTAAACCGCCCCTTAGCTGAGTCATAATTCTTCAGATTCTTCATGAGCGCGATCATCACCTCTTGGACCAGATCATGAGCGTCACTCGGCGAGACTCGGGCTCGCTGTAAGATATAATGAATAAAACCAGCATAATGATCATGTAGCTCCTGCCACGCAGTGTGATCATCTAACTGTAAGGCTCGCCCTAATAGCGAATGCCTCGTCTCTTGCGAATTATTCATACCCATATTTACTTTTTTTGATTGGCTTGATCAATCACCGATTGCTCACAAAACGCCTCCGAACATTACTTTTTATCACCTCCTGGAGGCTGATGCTCGATCGCGTCCTTTTATATTCGTATGCAGCCTAATAGAGATTCTCTACTATTTTGTGAGCTTTTGACAAAATTAGTTTACCCGAGGCTACATGACAGCCCCACGAATCAGGTCATGTAGTGCACTTAAACTCCGCGATATACCTACGATACACCCTCCGCCTCAGAGCTTCTGTAGCAGGCTCAGCCTCTCCTAAACACGAGACACCTACTAACGCTCAATTACTTCTTCGTGCGCCAAATACCAGCGAGCAGACTCCCAACGAGGCAGTGACAAAATGCCGAAATAGCAGAAGGAACAGGCGCTAGAGGGTTCGCCAAGCAGGCAGCGAGACATGCTCCTAGCCCGCTGTTTTGCATCCCGACCTCTATACTCACGGTACGCCTATCGTCTTCGTTACATCCACAGAGCTTAGCAACGAGGTATCCAAGAGCGAAGGCGGTAATATGGAGCGTAAAGACAGCGATAATCAGGTTCCAACCCGCTCCAACGATAGCATCCTTCTTGAGCCCTATGATACACCCTACGATCATGATGATAGCGATTACGGAGACGATTGGTGAGTATTGGGAAATCGGTTTCACCCAGCGGCTTCCCCATTGATTCAAGGCTAACCCTGCGAGCACAGGTAACAGCACAACCGTTAAAGTCTTCTTCAATAGAGCCAACTCATCAATAGGAACATGTTCTCCCGCGAGCCATCCTGTTAAGTACGGAGTCAAGAAGACCGCTAGAACAGTCGAAGTCATGGTCATCAAGACACTTAAAGAGACATTACCACGCGAGAGGAAAACGATCACATTACTCGCGGTCCCCCCAGGGCAACAACTCACGAGAATCAGCCCAGCCGCTAACCCTGGTTCTAAGCCAAAACCTTTTGCGATAAAGTACCCGAGGGTAGGCATAATCACGAACTGTGCCGCGACTCCTATCCCCACACCTACAGGACGCTTAAAGACAGCTAGGAAGTCTCCCCCTGTCAATGTCATCCCCATCCCTAACATAATCACTCCCAGAGCAGGAGTAATGTAAGGAGCGAACCAGGTAAAAGCCTCAGGCATGAGCCACGCCCATCCTACACCTAAGATAGTCCAAAGCCAAAAGAGGTTTGTAATCTTGCTCACCATAGGCGCACCGTAAATGAAGCGCGCCCCCTAAACCAGTGAAAAGATAAAAGTTACATTCCCTTCTTCTCTAGCCTGATCTCTACTGCGTTCTTTAATGGCTTCCCAGTAGTGCTACGCCCATTCTCAATGTACTGCATCATGAGAGCGTGTAGCTCTTTTACCTTACCGGGATGAGAGTCATAGAGATTTGTTGCCTCACCTATATCGTTTGCCAAGTTGTAGAGTTGCCACTTAGGCGTCCCCTTAACATGTTTTGCAGGGTGCGAAAATCCACCCGATCCACCACCAAAACAGAGCTTCCAATCCCCCTGCCTGATGGCAAAGGTTCCACGGAATGAATGCATCACGATCGCAGAGCGTTCATCTTGCGCCTCCCCCATAATGGTCGGCAAAAAGGAAATACTATCTGCAGCCTCCTTACTATCTTCTCCGATTATATCAGCAATAGTCGCATATACATCCGCCAATGAAATAAGCCGGTCAGTAGATGTTCCCGCCTCTACTTTACCAGGCCAACTAACTATTGTGGGAACACGGTGTCCGCCTTCAAAAATGTCTGCTTTTGTTCCTCGGAGTGGGCCTGATGGGAAGTGGTTATATTCCGCTAGCTTCTTGAAGTCAGCTTTAGGCGAGGCACCATTATCAGCCGAGAAGAGGACGAATGTCTCATCAGCAACTCCACTCTCCTCTAGAGCGGCCTGCACCTGACCTACGACCCAGTCCGTCTCCATCAGGAAGTCTCCATACGTATTAATCCCAGACCGTCCTTGCCATTGAGCACTTGGAGTGTGAGGGGTATGGGGAGAGGTCAGGGAAAGATAGAGAAAGAAAGGCTGCTCCTTGGCCGCTGAAGACTGGATAAACTCGACCGACTTTTGTGAAAAAGTTGGTAATACCCCCTCCGCGGTAAAGCTAGGATCAGCAGGTCCAATTCGGCCTTCCGCTTGAGCAGCAGAAAGTAAACTACCTTGATTAGACTTCATATACCCCTTTGACACCGTCGGGTTTGACACAGCTAGGTCCTGATCAATATAGACATAAGGAGGCATATCCAATGAGGCCAATATACCAAAGTGGTAATCAAATCCGTTCCTAAGTGGAGATCCTGCAGCTTTGGTAAAATCGATTTCCCATCCAGCACCTTGCATATGAGGTGCTTGTTTAAAGTTTCTCTTTCGCGTCCACTTATATCCCATATGCCATTTCCCAACCATACCTGTGTAGTAGCCAGCTTCTTTGAGCAATGTTGCTAACGTCTGCTCATCCTTCTCAATTAATGGAAGACTTAACGGGTGAAAGAAGACCGACGACTGCAAGCGTGTACGCCAATTATAGCGTCCTGTCATCAGTCCATAGCGAGATGGAGTACATACCGCAGAGGTCGTATGAGCGTCCGTCAATCGCATACCATTCGAGGCCAACTTATCCAAAGCTGGAGTTGGAACCACTCCACCATTGTGAGAGACATCTCCCACCCCCATATCATCTGCAAATATTACAACAATATTAGGCAGGCTCGAAGCACTCACTCCCCCCAGAGCCATCAGTAACGGTAATAGTATTTTTGTAAAATAGTCCATCTACTCACATTACGAACTCTGAGCCAAAATTCTATACCACAAACAACACTTCTCCTAAAAATTAGTCAATATCGCTTCTAATCACAAATCAAACCCACCAACAATGAGATAATTTGCGTCAAAAAAAGAAAGGACACCTTATGTCGCCGGAGCAACACGCTGTAGCAGTAACGCGAGGCCAAAAAAGACAATAAATATCGCTAGAGAAACTGGCAAACCAAGAACAACAGCCCCTGCACTCAGCCAGAATAGGACATCAACACAACAAATACCCGCAAGACATTGGCTGACAAAGCACCCTACACTCTGCTCTACTTGATTCTTCATCCAGAACATAGTCCCGACCGCACCTGCAATGAAAACGAATCCCACGCTCCCTAGAGAGCACTGTGCCACGCCATGTGTCAGATATGGGCTCACTAATAGGATCAAACCTAGCCATTTCGCTCCAGCTGGTAATGTATTCGTCGCCTCTGAGCGAGCCACCAGAGTAATCCCTGCGATGTAAGACATCAGCCCAACTGCGGGAAGAAGATACGGGGTAAGCGCTCCCGACCTAAAGAGCTCTCCGAGATAGATCATATTATACTCTGAGAGCGTGGGGACATCGCGCACTACCGATAACCCCAATAAATACAAGCCTGCTCGACATACCCCCATCGGAATAATGGCGAGTGGAGTCTGCTTATGCGTTCGGGTATAGATAAAGATAAATAGCGCGATTAGCAATGAGACAGCAGTGGCAGCAGCCCCTAATAGCAAAGAGAGTACAAATCCGCCTAGCCCTAACCCCATAATAAGCTGCGCCATCAAGACCACTGACAGCCTCCCCGAGGGGATCGCCCGATCAGGCTTATGCTGAGCATCCCAGTGCCGATCATAGAAGTCATTATAGAGACATCCCGCTGTGTACAGTAATGACCCAGCCAAGAGAGCTATGAATAACCTCCCGGCACTCCCCTCTAGACTCCCTCCAGATACGGAGAGCGCAATAACAGCGCCGGTGAGTACATTACTCCAGACCGTTGGTAAGTTGGCGATACGCCCCGCAGCCAAGAGGTCAACAATAGCCTGTCTCATAGGATGCAACTATCGACGCTTACGGTTATTCTTACTACGGCGAATTCCAGCCTTCTTAGCACGCTCATGACGTCGCTCTCGAGCCTTCTTAGCCTCTCCCGTGAGGACCTGTTTCTTCTCAGGCTGACGCTTATGGGTCGGATTCCTGAGGAGTGCTCCGATTTCACCATCGGCCATCTCACGAGCTTCACCAGGCTCTAGATCCATCCCTGTATAGGCACCTATGCGGACTCTGACGAGTCGCTTCACTTGATAGCCGAGAGCACGACACATCATACGAATCTGGCGCTTCATTCCAGTCTCTAGCACCATCGAGATTCGACGACCACTGAGACGAGTCACCTTCTTAGCTCGGGCTGTCCCTTCCTCTAAGTAGATTCCCTTCAGGAACTGCTCGAGATGCTCGTCTTCAAAGGGCTGGTTAGCAGATACGATGTATTCCTTCTCAATCTTTTGCTTAGGGTGAGTAAGCTTATTAGCTAAGTCACCATCATTAGTTAAGACGAGTAAGCCTTCAGACTCTTGGTCTAAGCGCCCAACATGATTCAGGTGCGCATACTTCTGAGGTAGTAGATCATAGATCGTCTCACGGTTAAACTCGTCACTCTTAGTCGTAACGTAGCCAGGTAGCTTACTGAAGATCACCGTGGTCGTCTCCTTAGATCGTACTGAGCGACCATTGAGCTTCACATGGTCATCAGGTTTGACGAGATACCCTGGGGTCAGGCATGGTTCATTGTTGACGGTTACATTACCGTCGAAGATGAGCTGATCAGCTCCTCTACGTGATGCGAGTCCTGACGAGGCGATAAACTTGTTGAGGCGCGTGCCTTCTTTAGATGCGTTATTCATGTTTCCGAAATTTCACAATTTGGGGGAGTTGTGGTAGAGATCTACCGAAAAAACTAAAACAGCGGACACATGATTGTGACCGCTTGTTTAGTAATAAGGATTAGCTAGTAATTACTAGCGAGAAGGTTATCCGACAACCTTAGTCTTTGGGAGACCGATTGGGCTACGTCCCTCTTCCCATTGACCACGCTCGCGGAGTGCCTTGATGCGCTCGAAACGCTTCATTACGGACTTCTTACCGCCTGCTGATCCAGATGCTTTGAGACTGTTGTGCTTTGACATAATTAAAAAGTTTTCGATTAGGGGAGACGTGTATAGCGCGATTATCACTCAGAGGGCAAGGATTAATTTCATATAATCCCTTTTACAATATTTTGCTGATCACCTAGACGAGCTGTTTTCGGTCTCGATCCTATGCCCGATCACTAGATTCGCCTCGAGGATTCAGCTGCCTCATGGCCCAGAATATGATCGCGACTACCATGATGAGACTCGTACCAAAAACGACCACCATCTCTAACAAGACTCCGTGCGAGTACCCTTGTACATGAGCTAACCTTAACAACGGGCGTACCTTCTGCGCCTCTACCGCATCTGGGCTCGCCTGCTTACTCTCATGACCGTAAGTGACAGTCCGCACGCCCAATGAACTGGGCAACGGTTGCTGGTATTGAACGTGGGAACGTTCCCTTGTGACGGAATCTACTCCGACCGTCAGTTCCCCTCCATTCGCATGAGCACCGAGTATCAGACTGATCACCAGACACTCCCAATATGTTCTCCATCGTCCCCTCATACACTTATCTCGGTTTCTCGCAGCACCTCAGAATATGGTCACGACGCTCACCTTCTACCATGAGTACCTGAACCATCTCCGCACGCTACTACACCGAAATACGCCTCCAGACCACAATCGTCAACAAAACACAAAGAGTCCCACCACAAAATGATCTTCCTAAGATAAAAAACGACAAAATAGACAACTCTCATTCCCACACAACTTAAGAGCGACATGCACGAGCCTCCGCCCCGCTCGCATCCAATGCGGCTTGCAGGACGCGATCCATCATAGGCATCTTCATCACCCAGCCTATGTATGCAAACCTCACATCCAGGTGCTGAAAGGCCTCCGCTACGGCTCTCACACCATCCTCGACGACATCCCCGCGCTCATACCTGATTCGACTTAATATCTCGTGATGCTCCTCCGCATCCCTCATCTCGAGCGCTTCAGGGTTTTGCTTTTTTAACCATAGCCTCAACTGACCACAAATCCCACAAGTTTGAGAAATATATAGCTGCCCCTCAGGATAACTCACAGGCGTTAATCTAACCATGTAAGGTCTCCTCCCTTTCCGGTAACTGCCCCACTCAGCTCCAAATCGGCGTTGCATATCCTCTCCTTCTGACCAATTCGCTATCCCCAGCGAGTAAACCACAGACATCACCGCCACCACAACTGGCACCCAACTGCCAATCATCCATCCCCAGACTAGCAAGCAGAAACACATTGAGAGCTGCATCGGATTACGGCAATACGCGTAAACTCCGGTAGTCACTAACTTAACGGGAGGGTCATAAGGAATAGGCGTTCCGCCCCCTCGGGTCGCAAACTCAATCACACCCGACACTCCAGGAACCGCCAAGAACAACAAGACTACTACAAACATCCCATTCTCGATCCGCCCTCTTTCCCCGATTCGTTCCATAGCAGCAGACAACGCAGAACTCTCCACCATAAAGGGAAGCAGGAACGTAGCGAGTAAGATAAAGGTCAAGGAGACAAACAAAGCCCTAAACTCCACCCAGTGGTACTCTATTACCGCATAATTCATCACCAGCGAAGGAACTAATACTAACAATATTAATAAAGCCTCACCAATCAACCACCCCTCCTCTAATTCGAGTAAGGGAGATAGCATGGGCATCAGCAGGAGATCGATGACTAGAGACAACACTACAGTCACCACGGTCGCCATTAACCACCCTAATCTCCGTATGAAGAATTGCAAAAAGGTAGCCAAACTCCCCCATAGAACGACCCAGCCCAGATAGAGCCCAACAGGCATCCCCAAGACCAGACTCCCCTCACTAGGAAATCCCCAACCTCCGGCACTCACCATCCACAGGTTCACCACAGGGAGCATCACAGCGTGCCATACTACCGACACAAGCACAGCAACCCATACTCGCTGATGCCAAGCTCCTAGTATACCCACCAATAACGCGGATACGAGAGGCAGGTACAGAGCCACCCCTTCGACCAAGAGAGCCCGATCCATGTTACTCAAAGGTTTGATCCACTAAATACTCACCCGCCAACTTCACCCCATATCGCTCCAACGGTTTAAAGTACCATGCGGGATCTAGTAACCGATCATACTTCATCTCTATCTGCACTACACATCCATTGTCACCTTCCTCCCGTAGAGACCAAGTAATCGTCTTCCAGTCCAACCAGTGAGCGATGTGGCTCTCATCCCTCACACACGTATACTTAATCATATCCCCCTCCTGCTCCTCTACACGCAAGACCAAATCTCCCGGCTCCCCCTCTCCACCTGCAAAGTGGATTACCTTCTCCCCGGCACGACCCTCTACACTCTGGGGGAGCGGAAAGCCTAACCTAAAAAACGCTGGGATCTCGTCTAAATCAAACTGAGGCCCCTGAATCAACAACTCCCGAGCCTCCTCTATTGGCAACTCAACTTCACACTCCACCGTAACCGATTCTGCCCGTTCGAAAGATAACGCATCCACTACCCCCTCTAGACTACACACTAACAACACCCCTACTATACAGCTATTCAACTTCTTCCGCTCCTTCGCCCGATCTACATTATGCCCTATCACTCCACCGACCAAATAAAACAAGGGCGCAGCCATTAAGATACAGACCACTCCCTCAATTAATAGGATCCCTGATAATAATAACGCCAATGTGATCCCCTTCATAATGACTCCTGTTGCACTCTTCGGCTTGGGCGCACACGCTAGTGCAATCGAGAGAAACAGCGGTATCCCAATAAACAGTAAGCTACTCTGCTCCAAATGATTCCTATCCAGAATCCGATATCCCAGTGACGCCATAGCCACCACTACACAGATCACAATCCAACTCTTAACCGACTTTGACATCTCTCTCTGCTGCTTCATTAATCCACCTCTAAGCAAAACCAAACACAATATCAAGTATTTTCAGAAAATACTGAAACAAAATAAAGAGCGCGCCACATTTACAGACTAAATGCTTTACATTAACCCCACTTATAATTAACAAAACTCATCTCTATCATCATTCAAACTTATATAAGAATATAGATATTGAGACCCATTATCATCAGTTGATAAACTGATACCTTTCATCAAAAAATCGCATAGCTCCAAAACCTTAATTGGAGTGCCAAGTGCTAATAGTAGTCGTTGGCTACTTCATTTACATCTCGAACCAAAGGGCAGAACGCGACCAAACTAACTGGCATCAAGGGTGACGAAAAGATCCTGGTGATCGGCAATGGTATGGTCGGATTGCACTTCTGTAAGTCTCTCATCAAAAGAGGTCTAAATAAGACGCACCGCATTCAAGTCATCGGTGCGGAGAAGGAGCCTGCCTACGACCGCATTCACCTCTCTGAATACGTCGAAACCAAGACCGCAGACAACTTAATCTTCCAGCCTAAGCACTGGTACTCCGAGAACCATATAGATCTCACACTAGGTGAAAAGGTGATCAAAGTAGACTCAGATGATAAGTGTGTCTATACGAATAAGGGTGATCGCCATGAATATGACATCTTAGTTTTCGCCACGGGCTCAAGAGCCTTCGCGCCACCGATCGATGGCATCGATAACAGCAAAGTAATTCTCTACAGAACGATCGAAGACGTCCAAAAGATCGTTTCCCTCTCAGAAGGTAAGGAGCACGCCACCATTATTGGAGGAGGACTCCTCGGTCTAGAGGCCGCACAAGCGGTCCAAAAGCTCCAACTCTCCTCGACCGTCATTCACCTTGGTGGGCACCTCATGCCCGCACAACTCAACCCCGCAGCGAGTACACGCCTCAAGAATATCGTCGAGTCTCAGGGCATAGAAGTCCTCCTCAAGGGGAACACCACTCAGATCAAAGAGTCTCATGACAGACTGACCCTCACACTAGATGACGGTCGCACCAAGGAAACAGACCTCGTCATCGTCTCTGCGGGGATCAGACCAAACTCAGAGGTCGCGCAAGAAGCAGGTATCAAGTGCGGTATCCGCGGAGGAATCGTCGTGGATAACCATATGGCGACCAGTGTCGACGGGATCTTCGCGATCGGAGAGTGCGCGCTCTTCAGAGGAAACATCTACGGCCTCGCTGCCCCTGGTTACGCGATGGCTGCCCACTTGGTCGCACGCCTAGCAGGTGACAAGATCGCTCCAATGCAGAAGCCAGACCTCTCGACCAAGTTAAAGATGGTCGGAGTAGACGTCACGACCATTGGTAACGCCCTCAATGATGGAGTACTCATCGAGTATAAGTCGGAGGACACCTACCGCGCCGTCACCATGACACCAAAGGGTGACCTCGTCGGTGCTCTCGGAGTAGGCGACTGGCCCGAAGCAAACCGAATTCAATCTCTCTACCAAGAAGGCGCCGTCATCTCACAGAAGGAGAAAGACCTCTTCATCAAAGAAGGGATCCTCCGTGATGATACCGGTGAGGAGAACTCCGTACAACAATGGCCCGATAATCGCATCCTATGTAACTGCATGGGTGTGACCAAGGGCGAGATTGTTGACTGCTTCAAGACCTGTGGCGTCGATCCTGACGCGATCGCTAAGAAGACAGGAGCATCTGATGTCTGTGGCTCATGTCGCCCACTGCTCGAGGAGCTCTGTAATAAGCCACCTTCTACCCCGACTAAGCCTGTCGCGATCAAGCGCCTTCTTACCCTCTCTATCATCGCCTTAGTAGGCATCGCCGCCATCCTCATTCTCCCACCAGCTCCAATCGCTGACTCTGTAGAGTCATGGTACTATAAGATCGATAAGCTCTGGCGTAGTAACGTGGTCAAGCAAATCACTGGCTATGCCGTCATGCTAGTCTTCCTCCTCGGGCTACTGATCTCACTGCGTAAGAGGTTCAAGTGGTTCCGCTTCGGACACTTTAACCGTTGGCGTGTATTCCATGCCCTGTTCGGGGTTATTTCCGTGATCACCCTCTTCTTCCACACAGGATTCCACTTCGGGGATAATCTAAACTACTGGCTGATGCTCTGCTTCGTGCTCATTAATCTCCTTGGAGGAGTCGCGGGCATCGTCTCTGCGATAGAGTCCTCTGGTACGTCAGAGCTCGCTCTCAAGATGCGTAACTACAGACCGATCCTAGTCTATCTACACATCATCCTCTTCTGGCCTCTCCCTATCCTCTTAGCCTTCCACATCGCAGCAGCTTACCTGTATTAATCTCATGATCTCTTTCCTTAAATCTTACAAGAACACCCTCATCTGGTTCGTGCTTGCAGGCGTCCTTGGAGGATACTTGAGCTATATCTTCTTCTACAGTGAGGATAAGACTGCCATCCTACCCGGTACCACCACTAACGGTCACCACCAGATCGAACAACAGTGTGATGTCTGCCATACTAATGAGAAGAAGAAAAACGTCTTCACCAGCTCTGGAGTACCGAACTCCGCTTGCACCAATTGTCATGGAGAAGACCTTGAGAACTTCAGTGACTCTCACCCGACGCGCAAGTTCAAGAACCCAGAGAATGCGATCTTCACCCAGCATATCGATGCCCTCAGCTGTGTCGAATGTCACTCCGAGCACAATGCCAAAATTACAGAGAATATGGGCGTCACCATCCCTGAGGACTTCTGCGCACACTGTCACGAGGTCACGCTGGAAAACCTCGAGTCGCACCAAACCCTCGCCTTCAATACCTGTGACGCTTCAGGCTGTCACAACTACCATGATAATGTCGCGCTAGCACCAGGCTTCCTCCTCAAGCAATTCAATGTCGCTGACCACAAGGAGGTGAAGATCAGACCTACTGGCGACTTACTCGACCGTATGGCCGAAGAAGGTATCCGACTCAAAGACCCTCTCACCGCCTCACAAGCAAACGCACCAGCCGATAAACTAGAAGACGGGACACACCTCGATGACTGGGATCACTCTGCACATGCTCGAGCTGGAGTCAACTGCATGGACTGCCACACCGATCGTCGTAATGCTCCTGGAGTAGCATGGATCGAGAACCCAACACACAAGACCTGTGCCAAGTGTCACGATGTCGAAACTGAGGACTTCTACAAAGGCAAACACGGCATGCGCCTGAAGGAGGACTTAAGCCCGATGACTCCTGCTATGGCCCGTATCGCCATGCATACAGATGCGGCGCACCAAGAACTCGACTGTAACTCCTGTCACACCTCTCACCGCTACGACCGAGAGTTCGCCTCCTATCAAGCGTGTATCCAGTGTCATGACGATGAACACACTCAGAACTACGAGAAGTCCAAGCACTTCAAGGCATGGAAGAGTGAGATCAAACACGCATCCCCGACCGGCAGCGGAGTCTCCTGCGCTACCTGCCACATGCCGACAGTCGAGCGCGGTGGTAGCCTAGTGGTGAACCATAACCAAAGCGAAAACCTTACCCCGAACGAAAAGATGCTGAAGAACACCTGCCTACACTGCCACGGTGCAGAGTTCGCCATGAGTGCGCTCGCAGATGAGAACCTGATACAGAAGAACTTCTTCGGTGAACCAGAGCGCCGCCATCCAGGTGTCAGTTGGGCCGTAGAGGCGGCTGTCAAGCGAGGGCATGAAGCTGAGGAAGAAATGAAAGCATACCTAGAAGCCTTTAAAGACAACGAAGTCATCGAATACAACCAACGATAACCCCTTTCTCTCCCGCCCTGCGGGAATGAAAAAATCGGAGAATCGGCTCACCAGTTTGATTCTCTTTCCACAAACAACCAACCAATAGAGCCGATCTCCAGAGAGGCTACTAACCTAAAAAACAAGACTATGAAACTGAAAAAGCAAATCGCTAGCGCACTTATTGCGCTCGGAGCAAGCTCAATGCTTCTCGGACTCTGCTCATGCGGCGGAAGTTCAGAGGCTACAACAGATGCAGATTACTCAGCAGAGCAGGTCGCAGAAGCACTCTACACCGTACTCTTCGCTGACCGAAAAATGTATGCCTCTAAGATCGTTAACCGTCTCGTAAAAGAAGACAAGGTGATCAAGGCCCACGAAGAATGGAAAGAAAACAAAGCGCTTCTCCTCCCAGCACAGATGTTCCGTGAAGGAGCAGAAACTGTTGACGGTATGGACAAGCCTTTCGAGTTCTCTTACTCACTCCAGTCACTCTGGCCTCTCAACATGGAGAATGCTAAGAAGCGTACTCCAGCAGTAATGGAAGGTCTCGCAGCCGTATCAGACGAGTCATCTGAGTTCTACGGTAAGAAGTGGACCGGTGAAGAAGTCATCGGTGGGCAAAAGTACTTCGTCGGTGTTTACCCAGACCGTGCAGTCGCTCCAGCATGTTGGACATGTCACAACAACCACGACAACCGTCAGCCTGACTATCCTGAATTCAAGAAGGGTGATGTTATGGGTGGTATCGTGATCCGTCTACCTAAGAGCTAAGCCATATTGTTCTCATGGAGTAGGGGGATGGTTAGCCCCCCCTACTCAATTTTATTCCCACACTCCCTATGAAAAAGTTCGGACACCCAATCTACCTTCTCAGTGTTGGCCTCACCTTCGCCACCACCACCTTCCTGTCATGCCAGAAGGAAGAAGAAACCGCTCACGCACCCGCTAAGACACATCACCTCGCCGCAGATTGGGCTCCCTCTGACCCAGAACTCATTCTCGGTAAGAAAATCTATGATGCAGAGTGCGCCCTCTGCCACGACCATGGCGAAGAACAATCTCCCAAGTTAGGCAAAGAAAAGGAATGGGCCCATCGCAAGACCCAGCCTGTAGACGTCATTATCAAGAAGGCCATCGACGGCTTCCTCGGAGAAGACGGTGAAATGCCAGCCCGAGGCGGATCAGACTACCTCACTGATGAAGAGGTCGCAGCTGCTGTTAAGTTCATGCTCGCTACCCCCACCCACTAATCAACTTTCTCTACTCTTACTCAAGAACCCACAAAACCAAAAACATTATGTCATTATTCAACTTCAAGAAAAAGGAAGCAGAAGCAGCACCAGCACAAGGACCACTTACCGAGGCTCAAAAAGACCTCGTCCAGTCTAGCTGGGAAAAGGTTGTCCCAATCGCAGATACCGCTGCAGAACTCTTCTACGGTAAGCTCTTCGAACTCGACCCAGCCGTTAAGCCTCTCTTCGCTAACAGCGATATGTCAGAGCAAGGTAAGAAGCTTATGCAAATGATCACCGTCGCAGTCAAAGGACTCGATAACCTCGGTGAACTCGTACCAGCAGTACAGAAGCTCGGCGAACGCCACAATGGCTACGGAGTCACAGCAGAGCACTACGATACCGTTGGTGCGGCTCTCCTCGACACCCTCGAAAAAGGACTCGGTGAGGCCTTCACTCCTGAGACTAAAGAGGCTTGGACGATCACATACACCACTCTCGCTTCTGTCATGAAGGAAGCTCAGTTCGGTAAGGCATAAGCCCCGAACACCGCATATTCTGACCCACAGTTCAGTCTTGTCAACAAACGGTGCTACGTCTGGGTCAGGCGTAGCACTTCTTTTTTTCACATCTCCTCTCTCTCGCTATGAACTCCATTCTCACTCTCCTCAGTACTATCACGCTCGGTCTCGCTACCCCGTTGACCACCTTTCTCGATTCCACCCCATCCGCGGGAGACTCACTGGAGACTCCACTCCTCACCCTCAACTACATTCCTGCGGGACAATTCACCATGGGGAGTCCGGCCTCTGAACAAGGTCGCCGCTCAGATGAGAATCAAGTCGAGGTTACACTCACCTCACCCTTCCTAATGGCTACCACCGAGGTCTCCCAAGGACTCTGGCTCGCCATCATGGGACAAACTATCGATGAACTCATCGCCTCCAAGGCCGACCCTCTCGGACGTGGGGCTAATCTCAAGAACTATCCCTCCGCCACCGGACCAGATCAGCCGATGTGCTTCGTCAGTTACTTCGATTGCCTAGAGTTCTGCCAAAAGCTCACTGCGCAGTATCAAGCCGATGGCCTCATCCCTGCAGACTATCACTTCACCCTTCCCACAGAAGCTCAATGGGAATTCGCGGCCCGCGCAGGGACGCAAACCGTCTTTAGCATCGGTAACGTCCTCACAAGTAATGATGCTAACTTCTACGGTAAGATGCCCTACGGTACAGAGGTGAAGGGCGAATACCGAGAGAAGACCACCCCCATCAAGTCCTTTGCCCCGACCCCATGGGGACTCTATGATATTCACGGCAACGTCTATGAGTGGTGCCTCGACTGGTATACGGAAGAGCTCACGGGAGGAACGAACCCCGCAGAAATGACCACAGGTGACTCCCGTTGCATCCGTGGAGGGCCATGGAACCGAAAGGCTACCTCTCTTCGCTCCGCCTACCGCTACAGCTACGACCCGACCCAACGTACCAATAACATCGGGTTCAGAGTGGTCCTACAGAAGCAAGGATAACTCAGCTAAGAGGGACGCATAAAGACGCGCCCTCTGCTTACTCTCGTGGTCTTATTGCTCAGTAACGGATAACCTCCAGAACAGATGCTGGTCAGTCTGCACATTTCCAGGCAAGGAGATCGTCACGGGCTCCATTCCATCTACCGCAGAGCCAATAGAGGCTTCGCTACCGATCGTGCCCGTAAGGTTCACATCATTCCATATGTTGAGATCATAGCTATATTGAAAGACTTGTATGGTGTCAGAGGTCGACTCCTCCAGTCGATCGAAGCTAAAGGTGAGATTAACGCCATCGCCAGTAAGGTCCCCCCAGCGTGAATCCGAATTCAGAGGGTTTCCGCCCAACACATACTCTAACCCGTTGACCACCCCGTCACCATCAGGGTCTGCCATGAAGGAGGTCTCCACAATACTTGTGTGCTGCTGCAAGAAGGCTTGGTACCCAACAGCGGTCTCTCTAATCGTGATAGTCGCGAGCGCACTATTGACCACCCCATCATTCAGATAGTAAGAGAAGCTGTCGGAACCTGAAAAGGTCTCATCTGGGGTATAGACTAAGTTCGGCGCTACTCCAGAGAGGCTTCCGCTCGTAGGAGCGGCAGCCAAGATATAGATAAGAGCATCTCCATCGGTGTCGAGAGAGTCTAGAGTAATGGAGAGCCCACTCTCATTCACCGTCAGTATATCGCTGCTTAACGTCGGAGGCGAATTCCCATACAGACGACTAACATCACTCTCTGACAGAGCGTAATCATAGAGAATGACATCATCAATAGCCCCTGTATAATTAGAACTACTCTCCGTAGCCACCCCGCCAATAAAGGCGCTCGTCACCTCGACAAAGCTACTCGTTTTGCCCGTACCAGTATGCCAGACCGCTCCGTTTAAGAAAATCTTCATGTCCCCAGTCAAGCGGTCCTTAGTGAAGACCCAATGATTCCATCCTCCTTCATAACTCTCCGCACTCGCTAGCTGGTTAATGCGATCATAGCCTGGAGAACCTCCCGCATCCCAGTACACATTACTATTACTCCAAGGCAGGTGCATCTGAGCGACCCGTTGCCCACTACTCCCCATCGCCGAAAAGACCGTCTCACTGCGAGGTTGATTATCAGCCCCATAGACCCAAAGTGAGATCGAGATCGCATCACTGATGGTGGAAAAGGCTCCTGCCGGAAGTTCAATCGCTGAAGTCGTTCCGTTAAAAGAACGTGCATTACCAATCTGCCCTGTAATCACCTCCGTGGTAGCAGTCGCTGCCCCCTCATACCCATTATACGTACGGTCCTCTACCACAGTCTCTCCGGAGAGTTCATCTAATGGCCAGTGAGCTACTGGTGGGATGAGTGCCCCTGGAGCCAACACCATAAGGTTCACCGTCGCCACCTCACTATCCGCAGTACCATCATTGACCACATAGGTGAAGCTATCTGCCCCCACATAGTCAGCATTCGGCGTATAGGTCAGGTTAGGAGCCGTTCCTGATAGGACTCCTCCCGATGGTGCAGTAACGACTTGATAGGTAAGATCATCACCATTCGCATCCGAGCCAAATAACGTCACTGCGATTGCAGTGTTCTGCTCGGTAGAAGTATTAATATCGGATGCTACAGGCGCATATTCTACGAAGGAACTCACAGACACCCCGTAGAACTGCGTCCATCCTGAACCAGCCCAATTCGTTCGAGTATAGGTGAATTCTTCTGCATCATTCGCATCCGAATCATCTCCCGTGACCGCGATATAATACGTACCAGCCGAGAGACTAATGCGTGCCGATTCAGTCCCGCCAATTTCTTCCGCATCCACAGTAGTCAGAGCACTGCCATTCTCATCGTAGATGACAAAGGATAAGTCACTAGACTCTCTTGGATATGCGGTCCCACTACTATTACTGGATGTCGAATAGTTATAATAGTAGGAATAGGTCATCGGCCCACGAGGCGAGACTTGAACATCCACTAAAACACTATCAGTGAGGGTAAAGCTGTAATAATCCGTATCAGTGTCATCATCGATCGACACGATATCCGTATACGCCTCCAGGATCGTCGTATAAGCATCCGCCGCTGGCATATCCCCTCCTATCTCGAGAGGCGTTCCCTCGACCAAGGTACCAAGATCATTCGCCGTCGCGCGAGTATCGTTGCCGCCGTTCTGCTCGTTCTTATCCCCATGAGCTCGGTGTAAACAACGTAGGTCATCAAACTGAGGGCCATTCCCATTATACCCCATGATACTCGTACCACCACTGCCATTGACCCCATAGTGATCCATCCCAAAGGAATGTCCCATCTCATGCATCAAGATCCCCCTGATATTTGAGTAATACAGATCCCCAGTAGAAGCATTATAGAAGGTGGAAGCCACTGTATTCATAATGATATTAGAGGCCCAGCCATCATTATAGGTGGAGGAATAAGCACTCGCCCCACTCAGCTCGATTCCGCCGATCCGGACATCCGCCTTTACCCCCACCTCAGCGAAGCTCCCGCTAGGCGAACCATCCTGAATGACGCCCACAGGCGTTCCAGAATCATATGTCACATACTCAAAGTTCACCCCCGTCTTGCTGCTAAAGATCTCAAAGCACTCTGCCATCGCCTGAAACCACAATCGGTTCGTCAAATCAGTCGTACGCTCCTCCACAGGAACCCCTTCGTAGTCATCCATCGTCTCTATCCAACTACTAATCAATGACGCCCCATCTGCCGCATACCCCGTACTATCTACTACCGTACCGTCAGCTACCACCGTCCATGTCAACGTGATAGAATCCCCGACATCCACCTCTCCATCCGTTGCAGATGTATCGATGCGGTATTGCTGGAAGTAAGCCTGTAGCATGGTGCTGCTAATCAGTATAACAACAGTGACTAGAGTAGTAAGTGAGTTCTTCATAGCGTCGAGCGAATTAGAGGTTAGGATAGTAGTCGTTACGTAAGATATTGATAATGTTGCTCGCAGAGGGCGCGCTCACGACCACGTCTACTCGAGTATTCTCAGCATCTCCTAGGAAACTAGGCACCGCCCTCACTGTGGGATGCTCTTGTAGTGCCACTAAGTTAGGTATCAGACAGGTACCACAGCGGTTATGATCATGGGCTGAATGAAAGACGAACCGCTGTAACTGACCTGCCGACTCGACTCCTTGTCCGTGTAATGCCTGTAATGCCGCCTGTAATGGAACACCTCTAGGGAAATGCACCTCCGGCCCAGTACGACCAGAACGAGATGGCTCGATTGTCGCATCTAGACGATGAACGATAGTGGAAACCTCGTCCTCTGAGGTCTCGGGAGCTAACAAGAGCACTACTCGACCCGCGGTAACTTCACTCACCTCATGCGTTCTCGTCTCCGTCACACTTTTGCTCTGCGAGACCTCTCTGACATCCAGCTCAGGCGCTACCGCCACGCTCCGGACTCCCGCATACTCAGGTGAGACCTGAGACTCCCCTCCGTTCCCTCGTATTAAAAAGAAACATAAGCCCCCTAACAATAGGGCTAAACAGCAAATAGTTAATCGAAATTTCATAG
>WTJZ01000186.1 GCA_011524615.1 Akkermansiaceae bacterium
AGAGAGCCTTATCTGGCAGGAGCTCTATCTGTGTGGATCTGAGAGTGAGAAGCATGGTCTGAATAAGAGTCTCCTTACTAACCAGCCGCTTGCTCTAGGGAAAGCAGCATTTTTTCTAATCGGGTGGTGGCGTCACCTGCGTGGTGGTGGGCGTGGAGCCGGTCAGCCCAGAGGGGAAAGGCCATAGGGGTGAGTCTCTCGCATTCCATGAATCGGAGGGGGCGGGATTGGAGGCTCTCCATCGTTTGCCTGAGTCTGGTGAATTCCAGTTGATTCTCTAGGATCTCACGTCGTGCTTGGTTGAGTAAGAGGTTCTCTGGATCATAGCGCTCAAAGACCTCGTAGAGGAGGCGAGAGGAGATCTGGAGTTCCTTTTGCTTACGGTTCTTATTCGGTAAGTTCTGGAGTACGAGACCAGAGACACGGGCGATGTCACGGAACTGGCGTCGGGCGAGTTCGGCGGTGTTCATACAGGCGATGAGGTCCTCCTGGAGTTGGTGGGTAGAGAGAAGTTTGCGCCATGGGACCTCTGAGAAGGGGAGGTTTCCCTTACCACAGAGGCTGAACCCGTAGTCATTCATGGTCATCTGGATGGCGATGTCGTATTCTTGATTGATACGCCACGCGACGAGCGATCCTAGACCCTCATTAATGGCTCGTCCGGCGAAGGTGTAGAGAAAGAGGTGTGATTCCCCTCTAATCTGGGTCTGCTCGATCAAGATGATCTCATCATGTGGTAGGATCGACCACTGACGTTGGAGGGAGAAGATCGGAGACAGAGCCTGGATCTCAGGTAGGGCCTCATTAGGATGCTGGAGGGTCTCTGAGACGGCATGAGCGAGCTCGGTGGAGAGTGGCATTCGTCCCCCATTCCAGATAGGGATGTCTCCGCGGGAGGATTTGGTGGCCTTCTTGACGGTAGCCTTTTGGGCGCGGAGGCGGACGAGTTCGAGCTTATATCCTGCGAAGATGAAGACGCCACCTTCCTTTACCTTAGTGAGGAAGCTCTCCTCTACGGTGCCGATAACGCGTCCCCCCTGGAAGCTGATGGAAACATGTGGGTGACTGGTAATCGTGCCGATGCTGAGGCGATGCATCTGGATGAGCTTCTTGTCGAGGACGGTGAGCTTGCCGTCTTGTGTGATGACCTTTTGGTAATTAGGGTAGGCCTTGAGGGCTGGGCCGCCCATGGTGATGAACTCGATAGCCCACTGCCACTCGGCATCGTTGAGCTCTCGGTAGGCATAGCTAGAGGAGATCTCGGCACGGAGGTCTGCGGCAGGGAGTGGCTCTCCGATACAGCAGGTGACGAGGTGTTGGACCAGGACATCGAGAGGCTTTTGGAGGTGGAGACGTGACTCGATCTTGCGCTCGTTGATCGCTCTCTGTGCCGCGGTGAACTCGAGGATCTCTAACGCATTTGTCGGGACACAGGCGAGCCTAGCGACTCCTCCTGGATGGTGGCCAGAGCGGCCAGCACGTTGCATCAGGCGAGCGATCCCCTTGGGGCTGCCTACCTGGATCACCTGTGAGACAGGGGAGAAGTCGACCCCGAGATCGAGAGAGGAGGTGCAGACGACTGCTCTGATCTCCCCGTCACGGAGGCGGCGCTCTACCTCCAATCGTTCATCATGATCGAGTGATCCGTGGTGGATAGCCAGTTCGTCAGCCCACTCTGGCTTGAGCGAGAGGATCTCTTGGAACCAGATTTCCGTCTGTGAGCGAGTATTGGTGAAGAGGAGGGTTGTGCCCTCACCCTCTAGCCTGCTGACGACCTGTTTGACCAGTTGGGTGCCGATATGTCCGGCCCAGGGGAAGCGGTCGATCTCCTTGGGTAGGAGCGTTTCGATTTCGATCTTCTTCTTCTCCACACCTTGGATGCTGACTCCGAGAGGTGATTGGCTCCCTAGGAGGACCTCCATCGCGGTCTGGGTATTACCCAGAGTCGCAGAGAGCCCCCATGTGCGGAGAGATGGGAACCATCGGCGAAGTCGTGAGAGGCAGAGTTCCGTCTGAACGCCTCGCTTAGTCCCTAACAGTTCATGCCACTCATCAATGATGATGGTGCGGAGCCCAGCTAGGTTGTTTCGGAAGTTCGCATGGGTGAGGAAGAGAGACAGACTCTCTGGGGTCGTGATTAGGCAGAATGGTAACTTCTTATTGAGCTTGGACTTTTGGTATGAGGAGGAGTCTCCTGTTCTGATGCCGATCTCGATAGGTGGGGAGCCGAGTGATGCTAGGGGTTCTTGGAGAGACTTTTGCGTATCGACTGCTAGAGCGCGCAGGGGCGTGATCCAGAGCACTTGGCAGCCAGTATAGTCCTGCGACTCGATCGCCTCTGATACAGGTCCGAGCCATACGGAAAAGGTCTTCCCTAACCCCGTAGGAGCATGCACGAGCCCTGACTTTCCCTCCCGATAGGCCTCCCATGTGTCGGTCTGGAAGGAGAAGGGTGTCCAGCCATTAGACTCAAAGAAGGGCGCAAGAGACGGTAGCATAGACTAACCTCCCAGCTCTCTCCTATCTCGCAAGTGGATTTTTCACCCTTGTTTCTACGGGGAACCTTGATCATGAATAGGGGTATGATTCTGGAGCGGGCACAATACTTTCAGCGCTTACGGCAGACCCATAGTGCATGGCGCTTATTGGCGTCGCGGCGTGCGCCATTGATCTTAGCTTGCTTCGAGCAGCTCTTCCGCGAGTCGGCAGAGGTGAGTCTGGAGGATGGGGTGCAGCATCTGGGAGATCTCTTCCTCGAGTTCCAGAATGATGAAGAGCTCGCGCTACGGGGGGATGATGTGTATGCGGAGGCACGCCGTGAGGTGCGTGACTGGATCAGGAGAAGATTGCTCGTAGAGCGTGGTGGTCGGCTGTCAGCGACAGATGCGCTGCAGCGGACGATCCAATTTGCTCAGAATCTAGAGGAGCAGTTGATGACGTCGACGGCCTCGCGTCTGCGTACTGTGCAGGATGTGATCGAGCGGCTCTTAGTCCAACTGCACCCCGATCAGGAGACCCATATCCGACATTTAGAGCAAAAGATCAAAGAGTTAGAGGGCGAACTAGAGCGAGCTAAGCAAGGGGAACTCCCTGAGGTAGACTCCTCTACCGTGGTCGAGGAGCTGAAGGAGGTCTATCAACAGAGTATGAGTCTCAAGGCCGACTTCCGCCGCGTGGAGGACTCATATCGGGCTGCAGACTATCAGTTGCGTAAGGAGATCACGAAGGCGGATAAGGACCGTGGGCAGGTGATCGATACCCTCTTAGAGAGTCATGAGAGCCTACTGAAGACGCCAGAGGGGCAAGTGTTTGATGCCTTTTGCCATCAGCTCTACGAGAGAGGGAGGCTTGAGAAGATGAAGGCGGGAATCCAGGATCTCCTCCAGCATGAGGATACACCCGAGGCCTATAATGCGAAGCAGCGTGATGATATGCGGGATCTGATTCATGTACTGGTGACGGATTCCTCCCGCGTCATCGATGCCAAGAGTCGTGGAGAGCAGGATGTGAAGAGCTACGTCAAGACAGGATTGGCCAGTGAGAACTTTCGCGTAGGGGCACTCATCAATGAGCTCACAGAGGCGGCTTATGCTATCGACTGGGAGGACCGCAAGGTCGCGCGACAGCCCGCCGCTCTCCCTCCGATCAATATTCCCGTTACGAATCTCCCACTGATTCAGCGTCTCTTACCTAAGCAATCGAGTGAGACGAAACGTAGTGCGCTCGATCTGCAGGAGCAGGGTGGGGATGTCATCGACCTCGACGAGAACTTCTGGGCGTCCTATGAGAGCTTAGATCGGGCGGCCCTCTTTAGTGATACACTGGCCTTTCTTGAACAACGGTGGAAGCCAGCGACGTTGACTGATCTCGCACAGATTGCGCCCCAGAAGCATGACTTAGAGTCGGTCGCGTACTGGATCACACTGGCTCGGGAGGCTGGTACGACTCTGGACCTCGATAAAGAAGAGCATTTTACCATAGAGGCAGAAGGCGAGCCTGCGACAGCCTTTACTACTCCTCACGTAGAGCTCACGGCCGACGCGTTGCGCAAGATCAATCGAGAGACCCTAGATTAATGAATTACAAGATATGAAAAGTAAAACTCCAATAGAAATGATGGATCTGATGACCTCCGTAGTGAACCGCTATAAGGCTAAGGAGAAGTTGACGCGCAAAGAAGAGTCTGAATTTACTTACTCTGTATACCAATTTGAACTACATGCTAAAGAAGTTCTGCGTAATGATGAAGCGTTCGGGCGCTTTATCCGCTTTGTCGAGGAGGTGGAAAATTACTCAGGAAAGAATAGCCAGAAGGTACATAATAGTTGGCAAAATCTCTTTAGGTCTATTGATTGCTATATCGAGATAGGCGATGATGAAGCTTTACCTGAGGAGATAAGCTCGTCATTACAAAAGTTGGCGAAATTCTACCTTATGCGAGTAGTCGGTAAGCCAGCTCGCACGAAGAAGCTCGCAGATCGACGGGAGGTGTTATGGGATACTTTAGCACAGATTAGTCTTTATGAGATGAAGGCTGAAATCCTTAAGGAAGCGCTAAGCGTATTCGGAAATGAGAAGTGTAGAGTAGAAGAGAGATATGGCGCATTGCTGTGTGTGCTGACCCATTGGGAAAAGGGAGATGAGAAGACGACGAAGTTGATTAATCAGGTGCGTAAGAATCCACCTAATGAGGACTTTCTTATGAGTATTCTAGATGCGGAGGTAGACCTTGGTCTACTAGACCCGATGGCTGCGATGGTAGAACTAGAAGATTACCGTGAGGCAAATGATGAGTGGTGATGTCGGTGCTTGCCTCTCGTTATGGAGGTAGGTAAGGATAGGGGTATGGA